>NZ_JAQRFJ010000058.1:0-20690 GCF_028599065.1 Xenorhabdus sp. PR6a
GAACGCAACGGCGGTATTGCACGGCGGCGGGTGATATTTCCGTTTAATATTCCGGTTAAAGAATCTGAGAAAGATCCACAGTTGCCGGAGAAAATCAGTCGGGAACTGCCTGTAATTATTCGTCACTTATTAAACGAATTTTCCGACCAGAATAAGGCTAGAAAACTGCTACAGGTGCAACGCGATTCGAACGAGGCGTTAACGGTAAAAAGTCATTCCGATCCGTTGTATCGCTTTTGCGGTTATCTGGTGTCTGTCCATGATGCAACTGGGATGAAGATGGGCAATAAAAATATTATCCCACGAGCACCGAGAATGTATTTATATCATGCTTATCTTTCTTTTATGGAGGCGCACGGTTTTGAACGTCCGCTGACACTGACGAAGTTTGGTGAATCCATTCCGAAAATTATGATGGAATACAGGAAAGAATATCGGAAAGTGCGAACCAAGAAAGGCTATTCCTATAACGTGGAATTATCGGAAGAAGCCGAAGAATGGCTACCGTCAGTGCCTGAGTGTCGAGATTTCAAGTCACCTGTATAAAACTTTTGGCTTTAAGTCTGCATTCCATACACTATTTCAATTATCTAACTGTATTTAAAGAAAAATAATAGATGTATAGTTATTTTTTAACTATACATCAACTCTACATGCTCTTCATTAATCAAAAAATGGGTGAACAGGTGATACAGTCAATGAATATCATGTTAATTGCCTCAAACCCAGATGTAGCAAGGCTTTCGGGGAATTGTGCAGAGGGTGCATAACTGAGAGGGTGAAAAAGATTTTCAGGGGGTCTTCTGGCAGGTAAATAAAATCAGAAGTCAGTACCGTGCGCAATCGGGTTTTTATTTTTTGGTACTACCTCAAATTAAAATGATGTAATCATCTGATTTTATTTAAGAATAGAAGTTAATCACAATTTCATTGATGGACTTTTATTCACACTGGTATAGATAAATAATTCTGTTATATCCTGTTTCATTACGCATTTATCAGAAGTGCTGTTACAGGAGACAAGAATGTCACACATCATTTACTTGTCGTTAAAGGGCAAGAAGCAGGGTTTAATTTCAGCAGGCTGTTCAACGCCTGAATCAATTGGAAATCGGTATCAAAAAGGGCGTGAAGATCAAATACAGGTATTGAGCCTGAATCATTCGATGAGCTGTGACCAGAACGTCAATCATCAACCTGTTAGCTTTGTGAAACCCATTGATAAATCCTCTCCCCTGTTAGCGATGGCAATCGACGGAAACGAATTGCTGGATGCCAGTTTTGTGCATTACAGGACAAGCCAGATGGGGCAACTGGAGTTCTTTTATGAAATCAAGTTGACCAGTGCCACTATTGTGGATATTTCCTATAATTATCCGCATTCAATCAATGACAACGGAGCAATACCGCATGAAGTTGTAATGCTCGATTACAAATCCATTTCATGTAACCACATCGCCGCAGGAACTTCCGGTTATAGCATTTCACAATTAGCGGGGCGTGAAGAGGCAAAACCACTTTTATCCGGTTTTTCATCCATTAAGCCGCTGATTGAAGAGGCTGTTGCGTCTCTATTTAGCCACAAGTTTACGCTTAAGCATCAAGGGAATACTTGCCAGGATATTGCGTATGGCGTGGAAACGGACAAGGGGCTGATTGAGGGAATATGTCAAACGTCTGGGATAACAAAACAGTTTGATGCCCAAAAAGAAGAAAACCTTGAGGTTAAATATTTATTTCAGACAAAAATAGGGATTTGATAATGTCGATTTTTAAAACTAAAACCGTTAAAGGCGGTAAAAATACAGAACTTGAAATGGATATTTTTTACTTAAACCAAATCCCAGATGCAATGGAAAAAATGGGTTGGGAAATGGCACCCAAATTAATGCGTCATTGGTTTAATACAAAACCTGCTTACACTTTTACAGAAAAAGTAAAAACCGAATATTTTCGAGGTCGCGCAATAGATATACCAAATGAACTGGTTAATGATTCCATCATAAAAATGGAATGGGCAATGAAATATAAACAACCTCAAGACGTGATGTCTGTATTAATTAATGGATGGGCAAGTAATGCAGGTATCGTGCAATTAAAAGAACAGCTAGAAAAAGAAGGTGGGAAAAAAGAATTAGGATATGAAAATGATATACGGGGAATAGACACGTTTTCAGTAGTCAATGTTAGGCAATTTGGTTCTAAGTTGGATACGGTTGATGATTGGTATGGGGCTATGGGTAATTCCAATATGAAGGTGGCTGTTAAGGGACATGTGGATAAATTAAACAGTAAAGATGTTTTTGTCACCGAACAGATTGGCATGTATTTAAAAGATACCTATGATTTTGTTGGCGCTAATGAACCTTTAGGCATTTGGAGTAAAAATGGTATATTAGATAAAATTAGTTCCGTTGATTATGCCGCTCTTTATGCGACTGGAAGTTGGCTGGCCTTATGGATTAAATATAATGGATATGTTCCTGTAATTAATGATAGTTTTAGAAAATGGCAGAAAAAACATAATGAAGGTGGTGATTTTATTGTTTTTTCTGATATTTTATGGATGAACCCGTTACCACAACATAAAATTATTCACCTATGAAAAATAAATATAAATTCTTTTTTAAAAAACCATGGCAAGTTTTATTTTTTGTCATTATTTTTATAATGTGGATTTTATTTCCATCAACATTGTTCTTCGGTAATTGGAATAAATATTTTGAGGAGAGGGGTGAAGATGGTCAATATACCGCTGTGGTATATAAAAAATTGCCAATATCTCCATATGCAATGTGGAAGTATGTCATTTTGGGAGACAAATATTTTATTGTTTTATATGATAATAAAAAAAGAGATGTCTGGAAGAGTTCTCCTTTTACGTCAATATCATATGAGGCATTTTCTGCCTCATTTAGCCTTCCAACCGCTAATAAAGATGCTTTTATCTATCCAACAAATGATGGATATGAAGTCATCTATGTAAATAAATTAAAATGATTTTTGTAAGTTTTCTGTTTTCATGTTTATCTCTGTTTAGCCTCTAAGTTTCAGAGGATTTTTTATTATTGTGTGATTGAATACCATGGCAAACCTAATTTATTATTATTCCTCATGCTGTTAAATATATTTTTTTGAAAACAAATAGAAATAAAAAACACCATGAAAAAATTACTCGAATTACGCCAACAAAAATCCGATTTAACCCAGCAAATGCGCTCACTGCTCACCAAAGCGGAAGACGAAAAGCGCTCATTCAATACCGATGAAGCTAAACAGTTTGATGAACTGCGCAGCCAGTCCGACTCGCTGAATACTGAAATTGCCCGTTATGAGTCATTGGCTGATGAAGAACGCAGTCAGGCAAAAAAACAGCCAACCAGTAAAAAACTCAACAATGATGAATTGCGCCACTATGTTCTGACGGGTGAAGCTCGTTCTCTATCTACGGGTATTCCGTCTGATGGCGGCTATACCGTTATCCCTGAACTGAACAAACAGATTATGCAGCAACTGACTGATGAGTCAGTTATGCGTCGGATTTGTACGGTGAAAACCACACGCAGCAATGAATACAAACAGTTGGTTTCTGTCGGTGGCGCAGTCGTGGCATACGGGGAAGAAGGCAAGGCACGCGGTGAGACTGCCACGCCGAAGATGGAAGAGGTCAGCATTAAGCTGTTCCCCATCTACGCCTATCCTAAAACAACCCAAGAGATCATCGATTTTAGCGATGTGGATATCTTAGGTTGGCTGACATCAGAAATTGCCGACACTTTCGTTGATACTGAAGAAACGGATCTCGTGCGCGGTGATGGTAGCAAAAAAGCGAAAGGCTTCCTGTCTTACCCTCGTGATGTTAAAGCCGACAAAATTCGCGCGTTTGGTACATTGCAAAAATTGGAAGTTACCGCGCTTTCAGCGGATAGCCTGATTGACCTGAAATTCTTACTCAAAAACAAATACCGTAAAAATGCAGTCTGGGTGATGAATTCCACAACTGCCGCCCAAGTACAAAAACTGAAAAATGGTAATGGTGATTATATCTGGCGGGAACGTTTGCAAGCGGGTGATCCGGATATGCTGCTGGGCTTGCCTGTCCACTATCTCGAATTTATGCCAGAGGGAATAATTGGTTTGGGTGACTTCAAACGCGGCTATTTCATTGTTGACCATGAGACGGGCATTCGTACCCGCCCTGATAATATCACCGAGCCGGGATTTTATAAGGTACATACCGATAAATATCTGGGCGGCGGGCTGGTGGATTCCAACGCAATTAAGGTACTGGAAGTGAAAGCGTCCAGCAACTAAGCAGAAGGGGGTTCGCACCCCTTACCAAGTCTTGGAGTCCATCAATGAAGAATAATTTTGAAATCCGCACAGCCTCACTGTCTGCCAGCAATAAAAAGCTGACAGGTTATGTGATTAAGTGGAACAGCCGATCACACGTGCTGTGGGATGAGTTTATCGAACAGTTCGCACCGAATGCGTTTAACGCCAGTTTAGCGGCAGGGGCTGATATCAGGGCGTTGTATGAGCATGACCCGATGAACCTGTTAGGCCGTACCACGTCCGGCACGTTGCAGCTTGCCGAGGATGCCACCGGATTGCGCTTCGAACTAACCCCGCCAGATACGAAATTGGGGCACGATGTATTAACACTGGTTGAACGCGGGGATATACAAGGCATGTCCTTTGGTTTTCGTGCCATTAAAGATCAATGGGATACCAGTCAGACACCCTATATCAGAACGGTATTGGAAGCCGAATTAAGGGAAATCACGATCACCAGTTTACCCGCCTATCCTGAGAGTGGTGTGGAGATTGCCAAACGCTCACTGAATGCCGCTAAGCCCTGCAATGTGGATTTGCGTCATTACTGGTTGCAACTGTCCGAGGTGTAATGATGTGGCCTTTTATACGCAAATCCGCTGAAACCCGCAGCATGACGCTGGATGAATTTTTCTCTCTGGCAGGCATGGCTAATACAAAATCAGGCGAACATGTTTCTCCGTCTACGGCGGAAGGCTTACCCGCTGTGATGAATGCCGTTACAGTGATTAGTGAAGCGGTGGCCTCCATGCCTTGTTATCTCTATCGGGTTGCGCACCAGAACGGCAAAGAATCCCGCGAATGGTTGAGCGATCACCCCGTTGATTACTTGCTGAATGAATGTCCGAATGACTGCCAGACACCGTACCAGTTCAAAAGAACCCTGATGCGTCATTGCCTGCTGAATGGTAATGCGTATGCGGTGATTGTCTGGGGGCGAGATGGTCAGCCACAATCATTGCACCCTTACCCGCCGTCAGCGGTTGTACCACAACGATTATCCGATCATCGGTTCGCGTATGTCATCACCGAGCCTTATAGCGGCAAGGTCAAAACCTATTTACAGGAAGAAATCCTGCATCTGCGCTATGCCACCGAAGATGGTTTTTTGGGACGTTCTCCCGTCACGGTTTGTCGTGAAACACTGGGCTTGGGGCTGGCACAACAACGCCACGGCGCAAGCATTATGAAAGATGGCATGATGGCGGCGGGGGTGATTAAAGCCGCTGACTGGTTGGACGGAATCAAGGGAAGTAAGGCACTGGAAGCCCTCGAACGTTACAAGGGTGCTCGCAATGCAGGGAAAACGCCGATCCTTGAAGGCGGGATGGAATACCAGCAGTTAGGCATGAGTAACCAAGATGCCGAATGGCTGGCCTCCCGTCGCTTCACCATTGACGATATCGCCCGTATGTTCAATGTCAGCCCGATCTTTCTGCAAGAATATTCGAACAGTACCTACAGCAACTTTAGTGAAGCCTCCCGCGCTTTTCTGACCATCACCATGCGCCCGTGGCTTGCCAATTTTGAACAACAAATCAAAGCGGCCTTGCTGATTAATTCTCCAAAACGGGGGATTCGTTATCAGGTCGAATTTGATACTGCCGACTTACTGCGTGCCAATCCGAAAGAACGTTTCCAGAGTTATGAAACTGCCATTAAGTCCGGTGTTATGTCACCGAATGAAGCCCGCGAGCGTGAGGGATTATCCCCTCGTGACGGCGGCGATGAATTCAGTCAGGCATGGAAGCAAACGGTTGAAGTGAAAAAACAAACTGAGAGCAAGGCATGAGAGCAGGCAGATTGAGACACCGGATCACCCTTCAAAAAAACAAAAGCACACGTGATACGTTTGGTGGAGTAATAAACAACTGGGAAGATGTTGCCGACGTTTGGGCGGAAGTCATCGCAATTAGCGGGCGGGAACTGGTGGCTTCTGGTGCCGTGTTATCCGAAGCCACGGTGCGTATTTGGCTGCGTTACCGTGATGATATCACTACAGCAAATCGCATTGTCTATCAAGGCGCCAGCACCCACGGTAAAACCTTTGCCATTGTTGCCGTTATTCCTGATCCGAAACACACCCGCTTAGAACTGCTCTGCAAGGGAGGTGTGAGGTATGGCTGAGATTGAAATCCCCCTGAACGAAATCAAGCAACATTGCCGGATTGATGAAAGCGATACCCTTGATGATGCGTTGCTTACCGCTTACGCCGAAGCCGCACTGGAAGTCTGTCAGCAACATATCGGCAAGCGGTTTGATAATGGTCTGAGCTTCACGCCAGCAATCAAGGTAGGTTGCCTGCTTTATATCGGTTTGCTATATGAAAATCGGGAAATGGCCACGGACGTTGAGCTTAAAGAAGTCCCGTTCACCATTAAATCACTGTGGTCTGTCTATCGTGATGTGGGAGTTTACTGATGCCGTGGCAACCCTTAAAGCGATGCAGCTACCCACACTGCCGCGAACGAGTGAAATCAGGCCGATGTGATGAGCACCAACGGGAAGCCAGACGCCAGCAAGATAAGCAACGCGGCACCCGCACCCAGCGAGGTTACAGCAATCGATGGGGACGCTATCGGCTGCATTACCTGAAAGCTAACCCGTTATGCGTTCATTGCTTACCGCAGGGCATTTACACGCCTGCCATCATTGTGGATCACGTTATCCCGATACAGGGTGACACTGATGTGTTGTTCTGGCCTGCATCGAACCATCAGGCGTTATGTCAGACCTGCCATAACCGTAAGACCGTACAGACTGACCCCATCACCAAAGCAAAGCGCAAACAGGGGATTTATCGGCAACAGGAAACCGAAGCAGCAAGGTATCGTGACTGGTTATCAAAAGAATAATAACGAAACAAAATAACGGGGTGGGGATATCAAAAATGACAAATGTCCCTTCCAGCGGAACCGCCCCCTCCTTCAATTTTTACGCACGGCACTTTTTTTGAAAATAAAACAACAAGGAAAAAAATCATGGCAAGAGCACCAAAACCGCCAACTTACCTTAATGATATCGCCGCCAGCCAATGGAAGGCCAAAGGTAAAATTTTAAGTGAGCGGGAAGACCTGACCGCCGCTGATTGGAACAATTTAGAATTGTATTGCGTGAACTATTCTATTTACCGCAAAGCGGTGGCAGATCTTGATATGCGAGGCTTTAGTATCGTTAACAGTCAGGGCAGCGAGAGCCGCAATCCATCATTAAGTGCCAAAGCGGATGCCGAAAAAATCATGATAAAAATGTCATCATTGCTGGGTTTTGACCCCGTATCACGGCGTAAAAATCCGGTGGAAACCGAGGAAGAAGACGAGCTGGATCGTCTATGAATTCATGGGAGCAATACGCTTTTGATATCGAAAACGGCAAAATTCCGGCCTGTAAACGGTTAAAACAGGCCGTGAAACGCTACTTTAACGACCTGAATAACCCACTTTATGTGTTTGATTCTGAGGTTGTGGCGCGTTTTATTGCCTTCTCCCGCGTCTGTCCGCATGTCAAAGGCCATTTGCGTGGCAAACCCATCATGCTTGAGCCGTGGCAACAGTTCGCCTTTGCGAATCTGTTTGGCTTCAAATTGAAAGCAACCGAACGCCGAAAATATCGCAGTGCTTATATCCAAGTACCGCGCAAAAATGCCAAATCTACCGTTGCAGCAATACTGGCGAACTGGTTTCTGGTTATGGAACAGGGACAGCAAGATATTTACACCGCCGCCGTGAGTCGAGATCAGGCGCGTATTGTGTTTGATGATGCCCGCCAGATGAGCCTATTATCCAAACCACTAAAAAAACGGGTGACTATTCAGCAACACAAAGTCACCTATCCAAGGAGTAATAGTCTGTTAAAACCACTGGCAGCCAAAGCCGCCACGATTGAAGGTACAAACCCCAGTCTGGCGATTGTCGATGAATATCATTTACACCCAGATAACGCCGTGTACTCTGCCCTTGAATTAGGGATGGGCGCACGTCCCGAAGGTATCTTATTTGCCATCACTACGGCAGGCAGTAATGTAATATCAGCCTGTAAGCAACACTATGATTATTGCTGTCAGATACTGGATAGCGAAGAACAAAATGAATCCCTGTTTGCCCTGATTTACGAACTGGATGACGAGAAAGAGATTGATGATGAATCCCTTTGGGTAAAGGCTAATCCCAATTTAGATATATCGGTAGATAGTGCCTCATTACATGACACGATACAGAAAGCCCGTGGCATTCCCTCGCAATGGACAGAGATGCTAACCAAACGCTTTAATATCTGGTGTCAGGGTGAAACGCCGTGGATGGGCGAAGGCGCATGGAAAGCCTGCCAGACTGATTATGATGAAAACGACCTCAAAGGGCTGGAGTGCTACGCCGGACTGGACTTGTCTTCAACAGGGGATATCACCAGTATTTGCTATATGTTCCCCGTGGATAATGAACTGTTGTTACTGACCCGCCATTATCTACCCGAAGCCCAGTTACAGAACCCTGCCAACAAAAATCGGGCGGTTTATCGCCAATGGGCGCAAGCAGGCTGGATACGCACCACCGCAGGCGACTGCATTGATTATGACCGTATTCGTGATGATATTCTCAACGACAGCCAGCAGTTTGATATCAAGCTGGTCGGCTTTGACACATGGAACGCCACGCATTTACGCACTCAATTGCAAGGCGCAGGGCTGGATGTTGAGCCGTTCCCACAAACCTATATGCGTTTTAGTCCTGTAGCCAAATCTGCCGAGGTGTTCGTGAATCGTAAAGTTATTCGTCACAACGGCGATCCGGTTCTGGCGTGGGCAATGTCCAATGTGGTGATGGAAACCGACGCTAACGCTAATATCAAACCGAACAAGAAGAAATCGGCGAACAAAATCGACCCTACAATAGCGTTCTTAATGAGTTTTGGCACATGGCAAATTGAGCATGAAGAGTTTGTGTTCAACTTAAATTCAGAACAGCAGCAGCGTCTTAAAATGTTTAATGGGATATAACGCAAAAAGTTAAGTGGTTTTACTGATTCGCTTATTGAACCAGATAAAACAATTCGATAAAGTAGCCCAGCCATTAGCAAAATCTAGTGGTAAGGTTTCGCAGCCTTGAATATAACGTCCCACTGGTAGGAAATTTCTACCAGTGTGCTTGCTATCACCTTTTCAATGGTGGTTCAGGCAGGGGAGGCTTCGGCCTCGCCGGTTGGACGTTACCGGTACTGCGAACCCTGTTTGAATCACCACCATCAATTTTATCAATTAATGGAAGGGGTAGCAGGAATGAATAACGTTAGAAATGACTGGCACCAAGCCGATATTATTGCGGCATTACGTAAGCGTGGTACAACCTTAGCCGCTGTTTCTCGTGAAGCGGGACTTAGTTCATCTACACTGGCAAATACTCTCAGTAGGCCGTGGCCTAAAGGTGAATGGATAATCGCGAACTATCTCGGCATACATCCCTCTGAAATTTGGCCTAGTCGGTATTTTGATATGAACGGTCAGCTTATTGAGCGTAGAATTAGAAATTAATATATAACTTAGTTTCTATGCTGCTAGCATAAATTACTGGCAGCTATTAATTATCATGACAAGTTAATACTACTTACTATCTATGTCTCATTTTTAAATATTCCTCTTGATTGTTATGAAATTCATTAATATGATTAAAATTCGATGTGTTGAGGGATAACTACGCCATTAATTGGACTTAGTCCGCGGAAAGAGAAATCTTTCTACCCTTTTACCCCCACATGCCTAGCTTTGTTATATCAGTGACAGCGTGAACATGAGTGGGTATTCGAACCTTTCGGGCGACCAAAGGTTCGTCGAGACGGGGGTTCAGTGCTGATCAATCCCTTCCTTTGTGAGGCGAGCTTGTAACTTATTAATCTCATAGCATATGAGGTGGGTTTCAAGGCACATAGGAGACATTTATGAAAAAACATAACACACATCGCGATCAGCAAGTAAACCCAAAGGCACGCCCAAAGTGGAAAATCGCTTTTTCAATTATTAAGTTCATACTCGTATGGGCTTATAGAATCTGGTACTTAATACGTATGTTAGAAGGTACTGGAGGGGGTGACGAGTAGGTTTACTCCCCCTTGTTTCGAACCTACTATGGACTACCTAATGATCCACAAAGCCTTAAGATTAATTCGACAATACCATGAACTGACGGTTAGCGATTTAGCTAGCGAATTCGGTTTTACGCCGCTGTATTTAAAAGAACTTGAGTCAGGTAATAGGCCTGTTGAGAGCGAATTACTTGAGTTGTATTCATCAAAATTCGATATTCCTGTAACGTCTCTTATAATGTTTTCTCAGAGCATTCATAAGGAAGGAAAATTTGCCAAAAAATTCAGACAATTAATAGCTGGTAAAGTTTTAGACATTGCAGATTGGGCGATTAATAAGAATGACGAAAAAATCAAAGCTTAAAATAGTCACCAGAAAAAAATCTTACGCTTTACAGGACTCTCCTTTCTATAAACTTAAGTCAAAAAAAAAGTTAGCAAGTTTACTCAAAGTTGATATGCAAACCTTGTTTCGTATGATGAACGATACGGAAAATTACAACGAGTTTGAGAAGAAAGGGAAGAAAGGTAAAGTACGTAAAATACAGCATCCAGTAGGTGAGTTAGATGTAGTTCATACGCGGATAGCAAGTCTAATTTGTCGAATTGCTACACCGAACTTTTTACATTCTGGAAAGAAACAGCATTCAAATGTAAGTAATGCCCATGTTCACTGTAACAATTTTCCACTTATGACAACTGATGTTTGTTCTTTTTTCCCATCAACAAAAAAAAGCATGGTTTTTTCGTTTTTCTACACCGTTATGGAATGTTCATCAGATGTTGCAGACATATTAAGTTGTATTTGTACAATTCACAGTCATCTACCAACTGGTAGTCGCATCAGTATGCCGCTAGCTTATTGGGCTAACTGTAGAATGTTTAGTGAGCTCGAACAGTTAGCTATTAAGCATGATGTAACAATGACTTTATATGTCGATGATTTGACTTTTTCCGGAACTCAGGTAAATCCACTTTTCAAGTCCATAACTCGTCAAATTATTGAAAGGCATGGACACCAAATGCACCCGACCAAAACAAAACTGTATAGTGGCAATAAACCGAAGCTTGTAACAGGTATTGTAATCAAGGGTGAAATGGTATCCGTACGTAATGAGCAGCGAATGAAGCTAGTCTCAGACATTACGTGTTGGAAATCTATAAAAGATATGCCTAATGCTATTAATATGCCAGTAACGCACGCCCTATTAGGTAGGCTGTATGCGCTAAGTTCTATCGATCCTACGTTCAAAGATAGAGCCAAAACTATTAAAGCTAATACTCAAAAGTAGAAACTTAAGTTATTCCTATATATAGAATCTATATTATGTGGGTACGGTTTTGTGTTGCTCTAAAAAATTACTTAAAGTTCAAATAGATAAAGTTAAACAAATAAGGGGCACAAAAAGGGGCATAAAATCAATAAGTAAAAATAAATCCAACTAATTCAATCAACTAACTTATTTTACTAGTCCCGCCCTGCAAATAAAAACTTGCGGTAATACAGCGAGTTAGAGACAGAAAAGGCCACCTTCACGGTGGCTTTTTTCTTTGTTTCTGATTGCACGAAAATTCATAATTGGCAGCAGATTGGCAGCACCTTGGCATCACTGTTTTTTTATCCACTATCATTTACCCTGCTTTTTATCCCCTTATAAAGCCTGATTTTTCCTATTTTTGAAAAAATTTCTGTTGAATAAAAAATCACCCTTATTGAATAAATATTATCCAGCGTAATTTATAGCCCACCAAAATAAAAAGTGGCGACGGAGTGGCGACGGAGTGGCGATGTAAAAAATGGCGACATCCTCTAAATCCTTTCAATTGACCTGCTTTTTAGAGTGATTCAAATCACAAGTTGCAATTAAAAATTCCACTTAAGTGCTATATACAAGCGTAAAAAACCCCAGATTTTGATCTGGGGTTTATTTGTTTTTAATCAGAATCCAAAACCAATTTGTTCATCACCGTAATGACTGGTCGGGAATGCCAGTTTCGGAACTTTAAAATCAGCCGGTAACGGCTGGGGTTTGGGGAGTGTCAAAAACCGTTCAATGGTGGTAATGGTGGTAAACGTACAGCCGCACAGGATATTTTGACATTGGTGATAACTGCGCCGCGTTTCTTCACTCATCATCTCACTGGTACGAGTTTTTGCCACAGCGCCGCATTGGGGACAGGTAAACGCCATGAATAACCCTCATCGTTGGGGTGTGCCTGCCGCGATTATAACGCATTAATTATGGTTATTGGTCGCTTTCTGTCATGTCGGTGTCCTGAATTTTTAATTCCAGCTCTAGCTGGGTGGTAAAGCCGCTCTCGGCGAGGCTATGGACAACCCGCGATATCGTCCACTGGTGGCTGTCAATCGCCGTTTTGAATCCGGTAACAGTCGCAGTCAGATCCGGATAGAGATCGGCCCGTCCCCGTGCCAGTGTAATGGCAAATTCCGCCGCCCCGCGCTGGAGCTTTGACCATTTCGCCGCTGCTGCCCGACGCGCGGCTTGTTCGGTCTTGAATGTCTGGCGCATCACGTAGACGTTCCCGTCGGCCCCTGCCAGATATTCCCCTTCGCGGCTGCTGGATTTCTCTTTTTTCGTTTTGGTTTTTTTCCGCCGGCGTTTTAGGGTCGTTGCCGGTTGTTTGCCAAAATTCAGATCCAGCCAGAACGCCCTGACTCCGGTATAGGCAGCGCGGTCAGCGACACGGAAACTATGGCCGTCGCCACTGTCGCGGGTCAGGGTGATAACGGGCAGCGGTTTACCGCTTTGGGATACCCCGCGCCCCGGAATGATAAACAGCAGCCGGCCATTTTTCACGGTGGCGATGGCATCCAGCATTTCTGCCATGCGGGACAGGAATGAGATATCACTCTCATTGGTCTGGTCAGCGTGGTCAATTTCAATCCCCATCAGTGGCCGGCTCACAGCTGGTTGCAGGTTGTAACGCCCGGCAATGGCACTGACCACATCGCTGACGGTGACATCATGCCAGCTGCATTCACGTTTGATATTGAACTCGTCCCGAAAATCCGCGCTGCGGGCAGTGATTTCCAGTCGATCCGGTGGCCCGCTATGGCTGATTTCATCCACAACAAAAAACCCTTTTTCCACCAATGGTTCACCCTGCCAGCCAATTCTGACCCCAATTTCTGCTCCACGGGGCGGCAGTTCAATTTTGCCGTCAGCATCGTCTATCGCCAGTTCCAGCGTATCGGCCTCAAAGCCGCGATTATCGGTCAGGGTCAGAGCGATCAGCCGCTCATTGAGGGCGGTGATTTGTCGGCCGCCAATTTGCAGATCAAACGCCGGTGTTTTCACGTAATCCGTGCTGGTCAGAATATCTATCGGGTTCATGTATGCGTGTCGCTCGTTGAAAAATTGCCCCATGATTGCCCTGCGCGGGCGCGTAGACAACACCCTCCCGGTGTCGCGGAACGGTGACAGGGGATATTGCGTGATTATCACCGTCAGGCGGCGCAACATAACCCCATCACAAACCCGATGAGGTAATTTTTTATGTCATTTCATCATGGCGTCTCGGTCAGGGAAACCACCAAACTCAGCACGCTGATCCGCGACATTAACACGTCAGTGATTGGCGTGGTGTGTACGGCTGATGATGCTGATGCCGAGGCGTTCCCGCTGGATATGCCGGTGCTGGTGACGCGCATCAACAGTGTTATCGGCAAGGCCGGTAAAACCGGCACGTTGTACACTACCCTGAAAGCCATTGCCGATCAGTGCAGCCCGAAAGTGATTGTGATCCGCGTCGCCGACGCCGCCAACCAGAAAGGTAGTGGCGAGAAGAAAACACAGGATCAGTTGGTTATCGGGGGGCTCAGTCAGGACGGGCGCTATACCGGCCTATATGCGTTGCTGGCCGCAGAGATTAACACGGGCGAACAACCGCGTTTACTGGCGGTCCCGCAACTGGATACGCAGCCTGTGGCGTTGCAACTGGCGATTTTTGCTGAAAAATTGCGGGCGTTTGCCTATGTCAGTCCCCATCACTGCAAGACATTGGCCGAGGTGAAGCGATATCGTGAGAATTTCAGTCAGCGTGAAATCATGCTGATTTACCCGGATTTCATCACCTATAACAGCCAGTCAGGGAAAAATGAAACTGTGCCCGCCACCGCGTTTGCACTGGGTCTGCGTGCCCGCATTGATGCGGAACAGGGCTGGCATAAATCGCTGTCTAACGTGCCGGTGAACGGGGTGCTGGGTATCTCTGCTGATATCTACTGGACATTGCAGGGTACAGACACCGACGCCGACGACCTGAACAGCAAAGGTATTACGACGCTTATCAAGCGTGACGGCTTCCGTTTTTGGGGCAATCGCACCTGTGATGCACAGACTTACTTCTTTGAGGTCTACACCCGCACGGCACAGATACTGGCGGATATGATCGCCGAAGCGCATTTTGCCTATGTCGATAAACCGCTGTTACCGTCACTGGTGAAGGACGTAGTGGATGGCATCAACCGCAAGGGAATGCAACTGGTCAGCGAGGGGCGCTTGCTGGGGTTTGAATGCTGGTATGACCCGGCTGATAACCCGAAAGAAATGCTGCGCGACGGGACGGCGACGATCCACTATAAATACACGCCCGTGCCGCCGCTGGAAAATCTGCAACTGGTGCAGACATTTACCGATGAATATTTTGCTGTTTTTAATCAGTTAGGTTAAGGGGAAATTCGCATGGGGATGCCGAAAAAACTCTTTATGTTTGACGTTTTTATTGATGGTCAGACATATCTGGGACAGGTGGAGGAGGTGACTACGCCAAAACTCACCCTCAAGACCGAAGATTATCAGGGGGCAGGCATGCCCGGATCGGTTGCCGTTCTAATGGGGATGGATGGCGGCGCACTGGATATGGAGGTCACGATGGGCGGGCTGGAAGCCAACCTGCTGAAAACGTGGGGCGGCACCATTGACAGCCTGCAACTGCGCTTTGCCGGGTCGTACTATGACGATGCAACAGGGGAAGCCGTCGCGTGTGAGATCCAGACGCGCGGGCGATTTACCGAGGTGGACTGGGGCAGCGCTAAAGCCGGAGAAAATACCCAGCATAAATACACGCTGAAGAATACCTACTGCAAAATCACGCTGAACAATGACGAGCTGCACGAAGTCGATATGCTCAATCTGGTCTGGAAAGTGGGCGGTAAAGACCTGCTGGAAAAACACCGCGCCAATATTGGTCATTAATTTTGTAATTTTATGGCGGGACGCGCCCGCCCAACGGAGACGAAACCATGTCAAAAACAGTTATTTTTTCTGAACCACTGAAACTGGCGAACGGCAGCACGATCACCGACGTCACCATTACCGAAACTATGCGTCAGGTAGGGGCACTGCGTGGCCTGAAATTGTGGGATGTTATGACCAGTGATGTGAATGCCCTGATCACCTTACTGCCCAGGGTAACGCATCCGCGCCTCAGTGAGGCGGATGTGGCGACTATGCCGATTCAGGATTTCACCCAACTGGCGGCGGCGATTGCCGATTTTTTAGCACCCACCTCACCAGCCAGCGAGACGAGCGAACCGGCCGACAGCTAATCCCCTGTCCGGCCGTCGATACTGACGATATTATTGCCGATATTGCTGTGGTATTTCACTGGTCGCCGTCAGAGTGCGAGGCCATGACGGTCAGTGAATTATTGAAATGGCACGAACGCGCGGCGACCCGTAACGGACACGAATCATGACCGATCGCAATTTGAATATTCGGGTTTCGCTGAGCGCGGCCAACCGCCTGTCAGGCCCCCTGAACGCCGCCAACCGTGCGGCGGCGGGTCTGTCTTCCCAAATCCGAAACACGCAGAACAGCGCCCGCAACCTGCAAAGTCAGGCACGTACCTTTGAGCGCGTAACGGCTTCTGTTCAAAAAACCTCAGAGGCCTACGAAACAGCCAGGAAAAAGGTCAAGGAGCTGGCCGCTGAATTTCCACGATTCCGGAAACAAACGGAAGAGCAGCGGAGAATTTTACTGGCTGCCCGACAGGAACGGGATCGCTTTGGCCGCACGCTGGACAACGAAAAGCAGCGGCTGCGTAATGTGTCAGCCGAATTGTACCGGCATGGCATATCTGCCCGCAATAGTGGTGATGTCACAGGGCAAGTTGCGCGGCGCACAGAGGCGTATAACCGACAACTGGCTGAACAACAACGCCGACTGGCGGCAGTGACTCGCGCCCAGTCCCGTTATGCCGCCGCTAAAGAAACGCGGGGCAAACTGGTCTCGGCCGGCGCGGCAGGCATAGCAGCCGGTGCCGGCTCGTTATATGGCATGTCGCGCTTTATTGCACCGGGGCGGGATTTTGATGCGCGTATGGCCAATGTGCAAGCACTGACCAAACTGGACAGAAACAGCCCGCAATACAATATGCTACGCGAGCAGGCGAAGGAACTCGGTGCCTCAACGGCGTTCACGGCAACGGATGCTGCGATGGGGCAAAAATTCTTGGCGACTGCGGGTCTGACCCCGGACGCCATTAAAGCGGCCCTGCCGGGGATTTTGAATATGGCGTTGGCGGGGGAATTGGATCTGGGTGAGTCTGCGGAAATGGGGGCAGATATGCTATCCCAGTTCAAGCTCAATCCCGACCAGATGGACAGGCTATCTGATGTACTCACCGCCACGTTTACCGGATCAACAACCAACTTGCGGCAATTGAGTGAAGCCATGGTCTACGCCGGTTCACTGGCGCCACAACTCGGTATCAGTTTGGAACGCATGGCGGCTATGATGGGGGTTATGGCGGACAATGGTACTAAAGGCAGCATGGCCGGCACGGCACTACGGGCGGGGTTATCCCGTCTGGTTGCGCCCACGGGCGGCGCTGCGGATGCCATGGCAGCATTGGGCGTCAAGGTGAAAAAATCCAATGGGGAATTGCGCAGTGCCGATGACATCCTGAAAGATATCGCGGTTAGCCTGCGCCATTATGATCAACCCAGCCAGATCCTCATGAAAAAGGTCGTTTTCGGTGAAGAGGCCATGATTGGCATGGGTAATGTACTGGATGGCATGCTCAATGGAAAATACGCTGAGAAAAAAGCGAATAATGACAATGCCAACGGTCTCTCGAAAAAAATCGCCGATACCAATATGGATAGCTGGGATGGCGACCTGAAAAACCTAACGTCTGCCTGGGAAGGGTTGAGGATAGAAGTTAAGGAGCGGGTTGATCCCGTGCTGCGGGGAGTCACCCAACGCATTACGGGTATTTTACGCCGTATCACGGCATGGACAAAAGCCCATCCCGATCTCACCAAAGCCCTGGGCATCGGGGCGGCCGTGATTGGGATTATTGTCACCGCTCTGGGCGCACTGGCACTGGCCGCCGCCGCTGTGATTGTGCCGTTTGCGGCGCTCCGGCTCAGTGTATTTATGCTGACCCGTGGCGGCGGATTAGCAACCATGTTCCCGTTATTGGGGCGATTATCTACCGGTCTGCGGGGGTTACTGCCCTCCCTCGGTGGAGTCAGCCGTAGTGTCACGGGTTGGGGGGCAATTTTTCGTAATGCAGGGACGGCGATCGGGAACTTAAGCGCCCGAATAACAGGGCTGGCTAGCGGCGGATGGGCGGCGTTAATGAATGGAGCAACAGTCGCAAAACGTGGCTTGCTGATGGTATTTACCCAGCCCATGATGGCGCTGTCTATGTTAGGTAACGGGTTAAAAGGATTGGCTAGCGGTGGATTTGGCGCGTTGCGTATTGCCGGACAAATGGCGTGGTCTGTTATTGGCGGCGGCTTGTCCTTGCTGTTCAGCCCGCTTGGCTTGTTGATTGCCGTGATTGTGGCTGCGGCCGTGCTGATCTGGAAATACTGGGAACCCATCAAGGCATGGTTTGCCGGTTTTTTCAGTGGCCTGATGGAAGCCATCGCCCCGGTGCGTGATACGCTGGCCGAAGCCTTTGCCCCGTTCGCCCCAATCTTTGATGCTATCGGGAATGCCATCAAAAAAGTCTGGGAGTGGTTTAAATCCCTGTTCGAGCCGGTGAATACCTCCGCAGAAAGCCTGAAAGCCGCCACCGAGGCGGGTCAGACCTTCGGGCGACTGGTAGGCAAAGCCATTGCCGGGGTAGTGAAGGTGATTGCGGCAGTTGCAAAAGGTGTGGGCTGGCTGCTGGAAAAACTGGGGGTTATTCCCGATGCCACCAAAGCCGCCGCTGATGCTGCCAACGCGATGGGGCCGGTTAACCTGCCCGAAGTCCAGAAGTCGGTCAAGTGGGTCTGGGATGACAAAGCCAAGAAAATGGTGAAGCAGGAATGGACACCAACCCCCAATACTGCGGTCGCCAAAACCGCAGAAAAAGCGGAAGAAAGCAAGCCCAAAGTCGAGACGCCCGCGTTACCGGCGTTTGGTTCGAAGGTATACGAACCCGAAAAGGCTAAGAAGAAAAAAAAGGGTACGGAATCAATGGAAGCGGCTGGCAATGCCGCCCCACAGACCGATCCCAATAAACTGGGTGAGATTGTCTTTAAAAACCGCCCGCCTGTGATCCCGATTGACGGCACGTATCAGGAACCGCGCTTACAGCAACCCTCATTGATTCGCCGACTGACGGAAAAACTGCAATGGGTGCAGCCGACATTGAGTGGTACGCCGGTGCCCGTGATGTCTACTGGTGCAGGCAACAGCCCCCGACAGGATGACCGTTATACCATCAACCTGCATTTTCATGGTGTGGATATGAACAACCCGCGGTCAATCAGCCAGATAGTGAAAACCGAAATTGAAAAAATAATGAAAAAACAAGGCATTAGACATAGATCCAGCCTTTACGATGAGGATTAATATCATGATGATGATTTATGGCATGTTCGTTTTTATGCTCCAGACCACGCCGTACCAGTCCATGAACCGGAATATGGACTGGCGGCACGTGAAAAATGACCGGATAGGCAAGTCGCCCAAGTGGCAATATATCGGCCCCGGTGAAGACAGCATCACCCTGAACGGGATGTTGTACCCTGAAATCACGGGTGGTGATATCTCACTGGAAGTGCTGCGTACAATGGCCTTTTCCGCCAAGCCGTGGCCGCTCATTGAGGGCACGGGCATGATTTATGGCATGTTTGTCATTGACAGCCTGACCGAAAGCCGGACTGAATTTTTCGCCGATGGCCAGGCCAGACGGATTGAGTTTACATTGTCATTGAGACGGGTGAGTGAAGATATCCGCGAGGGATTACACGCGGTGACGGCGAATGACTTGATGGATTTAGCTAAAGTCGTCTTAAGATAAGGTACGATAAGGTACGATAAGGTACGTATGTATTATATGTATGATTCGTACATACAATACATACAGAAAATCAAAACACATCATCATTAGCGGCCGTGCCAACGGGCAGATATTTGTAGATGGTTGACAGCGACACGCTGAACAGGCTGGCAATCTCTCTAATATGGTAATAAACAACGGCGGTTCGGTTCATCCCCGCGCCGCACGAGGAATGCAGTAATAATATGCAACGTGTTGATTTTATCAATAAAAAAATCACAATTTTTGAACTACGTCACTGAATTAAACCGTGTGCATTTATGCGTCATTTGTTAGATATCTCAGGGTCATTTTGGGCGTATTTTTTTGCAATTTGATTTAAATCAGATAGATATACATCATCTCGTATTGAGTTTCGAATGGCGTCTATGGCAGATAACCTAGAGCCTGCACTATCGTAGTCGAATTGGGAAACAATAAATTCGATCATATCCGCCGAAACCTCGTTACCTGAGATAATATCAGACTGAACGAGTTCTATGGCCTCCAAAACGTCCTGTTGTTTTTTTTGCAATAACTCTACCAGATTATGCGACATTGGAGGTCTGGATTTTCCTGCTACATAACGACGAACGGCGCGGGAGTCAACGCCCAATATTTTGGAAACCGGGGTTTGCCATTGGTTTCCAAAAATGAGTTCACCAATTTTGATTAATTTTTCTCGGTTGTCCACGAACACCTCCTGATGAAAATACCCTGCACAGACGGCAGGGTATTTCAGTTTAAAAAATGCTGCCGCCATATGTACGCCGGATTTTGAGGGCGTTCCCCTTACCGTGATTTAAATATAGCACTGACCTAAAATTAGGTTAACTAAAAAATGGTAAATATTTTGACTCTATTCTGCACAATACCGTGTGAATTCCTAAAAACAGGTGAATTGAGTATTTATTGTTCTAAAAATATGCTGCTCTGTCCAAATGTAATCCCTGCCTCGTTCTCAATTGCCAACACTGTTTGATTTACATTAAAC
>NZ_JAQRFJ010000059.1:0-19769 GCF_028599065.1 Xenorhabdus sp. PR6a
GACGTTCAAAGCCGTGCGCCTCCATAAAAGAAAGATACGGCATGAACTGATCGTTCATTCGTAACTGCTTGAAGAAAAGGCACAATAGTGAATAACTGTTGTGCTTTTTTGTTTATGTTTATACAAATGTTTATACATTGTTCACCGAACAAACCTATAAGCCTTCTGGCATTATTCGGTTCGCAAAGTCTCTATCGTAGATACAGGCAGTTCAATAACTGTTTTAATACTCTTATCTATTTTCTCAATAATTTCTGTTCTGGGACCGCTGATCCATTCAGCACTTTTATAAAATCTATCCTGTATAGCTGATAGTTCATCCATATCTTTAAACGTTCGAATGAGGTAATAAAAATCTTGGTTATGTAGTGAATTACCAAAACTAACAACATCAATTCCATTGTGAGCGATGTAATGGGACGCTGATACTTGTCATGATTTTGTGGAACTGTTTGCCTGTTCCTTTTTTTAACTCATACTGGAGTATTTCTATAACCTTGTTATCCATGTATCCACCTTACTTGTTGTTATTTCTTCAACAATAGAAGATTTTCGTTCTTAGCATAACGGAAAATAATAAAAAAGCCCTTGAAATTCAGAGGCTAAACTTGCAAAAACATGAGGACAGAATATTTACAAAACTTTGCGTTTTACTAATGGAAGTATTGGAGAATCTGGCTCCACCATTTTTTGTGGTTTATTGAAATATTGTACTCTTCACAGCAAACAATATAAAAGTAGTCATCCATATCATCAGGAAAACCATAATTATCCCCCATCATATCAGAATCATTACTAATATAGAATGGAGAGCTTTGACCAATATATTTATTGTCTTTGTACAGGACTGCAAAGTATGGTCTTGGATAATTTATATGATACCAGATACCCAATGGATTCACGGGAAGAGGGGTGTAGAAAATAACATGATAATCATCTTTCTCACGTTCACCATTCTCTAAAAAAGACGGTAAAAAGGTTACGTGTGATAAGAAAAACCACCATAGAAAAAATATAGATATGACTCCATATTTAAGGAGCTTACTTACCTTCATATATCATTCTATCCTTTTCTAGTGGTTCTGTCCAAAACACATCAGAAAATACAACAAAGTCTCCACCTTCATCATGTATATTTTGCCACTCTCTAAAGTCTCTGTTAAATACAGGAACATAACCTCTATAATTTCTGTACAACCACCCAAAATCGCCAGAAGCGAAACTTGCCATGTATACAGGGATTTCCTTTCTTGGTATAACACCGTCTCTTGACCATATGCCTAATATCTCACTTGCAATATTATTTCCATCAGAAATAATACCTTTGGCTGGATAATACTTATCAGTAAAATCATAGGTATCTTTTATATAAAACCCTAAATTTTCCACTGTGAATTTCTTTTTATTTCCCCTTATATCAAAATAACCTCTTACTGCAGCTTTCAAAGTACCAACTCCTATCGCCCCCATTAATTCATCCATTGCATCTAAATACGAACCAAATTCTTTATAATTAACTTGAGCAAGATGATCTAATTCAATTGCACTATTTTCATAACCTACATGTATTAGTCCATCTATTTCTTTTTCTTTATTTCCGTCGAAGACATTAACAAATAATTGCTTCTTTCCATTTGGACTTTCCCAAATATTTTTTAAATCATCAATGCAACTATTTACCACATCATAATTTCTAGCCCAATCCATTTTTACAATTGAATTATTCACCCTTTCCTTCGGTATTTCCATTGAATTACCTCGGACAAAACCACCTCTTGTTTTGTCATTAAATTTAAATGCTGGTGTAATTGAAAACCAATGTTTCATCAAAGCTGATGCTGTCGTCCATCCCATGTTATCCATAATTTTTGGAATATCATAAAGCGATAATTCATCAAATAAAATCGTTGTAGTTGCACCGCCTTTAACGGTTTTCGTTTTTAAAATACTCATTTTTTCATCCCTATTTTTGTTTGGTATAAATATTCAACTTCGAGATCTTCTTCTACTTTTGAATTTATCGTATCCGTGATACCAGCCTCTTTCGAAACGCCTTTTTTCAGTCCCTTCGCCGTATTTATACCATAAGCAACATGGCAACAATTATCCCCAGTAACCTCATTTTTCAGCATAAATTTTTTGCTAAATAAGGCTTCTACTGCTGTTTCAAGTGGCTTAATCAACGACGAAAATCCAGACAAAAGCGGCCTTTCCTCTTCACGCCCCTGCAATTGCGATATCGCATAGCCTGTTGTCCCTGCCGCGCGGTGCGTAAATGACACCGACTTATAATCAAGCTGCACCGTTTCATACGGGATCTGGTCATTGTCATCAATTGAGTGCGGATAGTGACAGGAAAAATCAACAATGGTGGCGCCTGTCAATTTAATTTCATAGAAAAATTCCAATTGTCCGGCAAGGTTTACGCGGTAACACTTAAAAAGGGCATCCAGCAATTCGTTCTTGTCTATCGCTAACCCCAGCAACGGGGAAGATTTATCAATGGGTTTGGTAAAGCTGACCGGAAGGTGATTGACGTTCTGATCACGTGTCATCATATGGCTGAGGTATAATACCTGTATTTCATCTTCCCGCCCGGCCTGATAACGGTTGCCGATAGATTCGGGGGTTGAACAGCCCGCCGAGATTAAGCCTTGTTTCTTGCCCTTTAACGACAAGTAAATAAGATAGGACATTCCTGTCTCCTGTCTCCTGTCTCCTGTCATCTGATTTTCAATGAATGCTCATTACAGCATCAATTAAACAGGATATAACAGCCAGTCTTATCTATTCCAGCATGAATAAAAGATCACCAGAAAAATTGTGATTAACCTCTCTTCTTAAATAAAATCAGATAATTACCTAATTTAAATTTCAGATGGTACCCTAATAAAAAAACACATTGAGGGAGCGTTGCGATAAATTCCACCGGAATCGATTGAGAGATTAGATACATGACCCGCTATAACCCTATCAATTTCAAATTGTAGCTCATAAAGCGAAAGCCGCTTGAAGTATAACGCTATATAACAAATCAAACGTATTTCAATTGAGTGATATTTTCATTTAAAAATAATAAACAAATAATCTATTTTTATTATGAAACTATTTATTAAATACATTAAAAGCAATCAATACACATTGGTAATATTACTTTATTATTATAAAAAATATATGTGGTAATTATATTTTGAAACTATTTCATATCGGTGTTAAATATAATTAACGTTTACATTAGTTGTATAATTTTATTATTATAAAACAACCTGTAATCAGGACGATTGATAATTTTGCGCGCATAAATATCCATTAATCAATATAACAAAATGATAAATCACGTTTTTATGGTGAAATCCGTTTCCTATTGGAATACGGGCAGATCCATTTTGCAGAAAATTATCAAAGCAAATCCGGTGTTAATTGAGGATCAGGAGGGGTAATCCGTCTTTCTAGCCATTTAATTTTCAATGAAATAATTTACGCACGATATTAATTCAAAAGTGGACAAAATACAGCAGGGATTTAGCACTCATGCCAGTAAATATTCAATAAATCCATTTTTATTTAGTGATGGAATACCGCGTCGGCCAATAAAAATTGCACAAAATCAATGGCGCTTATAAAAAATAGGAAAAAATGGAATGTCTTTTTCCGGTTCACTCTGTGAATCGTTTATTCCGTTATCAGGAAAATAATTGCCTACGAATTTTTAATTATGCGGTTATTAACCGGTCTATTACATCCAGCGTCCAAGAGAATGTGCTGCCTAAGAATCTTAATTGATGCCTGATGCGTGCCCGTTTTTATTTCTTTGCGAAAAGAAATAGCGGCAAAACATTTGTGATGACTGTTGAGAGTGACAGTTTTCAAATAACTAACAGATTCGTTGAGGTAGTAAGTAGATGAAAGATAGCAGGGCTAAAAAGGAAATTATCTTTGACGCTGAATTAGAACAAATACCGCCAGAAAAGGTCAGTGACGATATATCTGTTCAGAAACTTAATTTGTTGTCAGGGGCTGAACGTACACTGTTGTTAGAAACCTGGAATGCCACTGAAACAGTCTATCCTGACCAGTTAGGTATCCATCAATTATTCGAACGACAAGTGGAGAAAACCCCGACCGCGACGGCGTTAATCGCCGGGGATAAGACCCTGAGTTATGCACAATTAAATGCCCGTGCTAACCGACTGACTCATCAACTGATTAAACGGGGGATTTGCCCGAATGATCATGTGGCAATCCTGTTAGAACGATCTGTCGAATTGGTGGTCGCTCAATTGGCGATTCTCAAGGCAGGCGCGGTTTATGTCCCTATCGATATCGGTGTGCCGGACGAAAGAAAAAACTGGCTGATAAACGACAGCTTAGCCAAATTGGTGCTCACCGATACACAAACCAATATCCCGGCGGATCTGGATGTCCCGCTAATGCGTCTCTCTGAGGAAACAGACGCGGACAAGGCGGAAGAGAGCGTTAATCCTGACTTACTTTGTTCCAGTACTGCGCCCGCGTACATCATGTACACCTCCGGCTCGACCGGCACTCCCAAAGGGGTGATCGTGCCTCACCGCGCGGTGGTTCGGCTCGTGATTAATAATGGCTATATTGAAATTGACTCCAATGACCGGGTTGCTTTCGCGGCTAATCCGGCGTTCGATGCCAGCACTTTTGAAGTGTGGACGCCTTTGCTCAATGGCGGAGCATTGGTAGTTATCGACCACACCACGTTGTTGACGCCAGCGGAATTTATTCAGGCATTAAACTACCATAAAATTAATATCTTATGGTTAAGCTCCGGCCTGTTTAACCGGTTAGCGGCGGAGTTATCCCCGGTTTTGCCGCAGGTGAAAAACCTGATTGTCGGCGGCGATGTTCTTGACCCGCATATCATTGCCCAAGTTTTACGCAACAATCCACCTCAGCGGTTATTGAATGCCTATGGACCGACCGAAGGCACCACCTTTACCACCACATACCTAATTGAAACCTTGGCCGCCGGAACGACCCATATTCCTATTGGCCGGCCTATTGCCAACACGCGGGTTTACTTACTGGATGAACAGGGCCAGCCAGTGCCATTGGGGAGGGTTGGCGAGATTTATGTGGGTGGCGACGGAGTCGCTTGCGGTTATCTCAACCGCCCTGAATTGACCGTTGAACGCTTTTTGGTTGATCCATTTAGTGATGCAGCGGATGCGCGGATGTACCGAACCGGCGATTTGGCCCGCTACCTGCCGGATGGCAATCTGGAATTCCTTGGCCGCAACGATCAGCAGGTGAAAATCCGCGGTTTTCGGATTGAGCCGGGGGAAATTGCGGCCCGACTGGTGGAGTATTCGGCAGTCCGTGAAGCGGTGGTATTGGCGTTGGGCGAAGGGCAGGACAAACAGTTAGTGGCTTATGTGCTGGCAGAGCCGGATAACGCATTGCCTGCCCATTTGCGTGAACATCTTAGTGCACGCTTGCCTGATTATATGGTGCCGGCGGCCTTTGTGCGTTTGGATGAATTTCCGTTAACGCCGAATGGCAAATTAGATCGCCGGGCGTTGCCGGCACCGGGAGAAGACGCCTTTGCCCGTCAGGTTTACGCCGCACCGCAAGGGGAGCGGGAAATGGCATTGGCGGTTATCTGGCGTGAGTTACTGGGCATTGAACAGATAAGCCGGCATGACAGCTTCTTTGCACTGGGCGGCCATTCACTGCTCGGCGTGCGCATGATTGAACAGCTACGCCATTCAGGGCTGACATTGACTGCCCGCGACCTGTTTCAATCGCCAGTACTGGCAGACTTGGCGCAAACCTTGAGGCAGTATCAGACGGTAACCGTACCACCCAATGTTATTACCCCGGCGACCACGGCACTGACGCCAGCGATGTTACCGCTGATTGATTTGACCCAGCCTGATATTGATCACATCGTCGGGCGGGTGCCGGGTGGAATGAGCAATATTCAAGATATCTATGCGTTGTCACCGTTGCAGGACGGTATCTTGTTTCACCATCTGCTGGCGAAAGAAGGTGATCCTTACTTGCTGGCTTATCCGATGATTTTTGCTGACCGGGATTTGCTGGATCGCTATTTATCGGCGGTACAACAGGTGGTTGACCGCCATGATATTTTGCGTACCGCGTTTATCTGGCAAGGATTATCGGTTCCGGCGCAGGTGGTTTGGCGTCAGGCTCCGTTGTCAGTCACTGAACTGACGCTGAATCCGATCGATGGGTCGGTCAGTGACCAACTGGCGCAACGTTTTGATCCGCGCCAATACCGCCTCGATCTGAGTCAGGCACCGTTGCTGCGCTTTGTCATCGCGCAGGAAACGGATGGCCGCTGGTACGTGCTGCAATTACAGCATCACCTGATTGGCGACCATACCACGCTGGAAGTGATGAACCGCGAAGTTCGGGCCTATCTTGACGGACAAGCCGATAACCTGACGGCACCCGTACCTTTCCGCCATCTGGTGGCTCAGACGCGGCAAGGGGTGAATCAGGAAGCACACACTCGCTTCTTTACCGACATGCTGGCGGAAGTGGATGAACCGACGTTACCGTTTGGGCTGACTGAGGTGCATCGTGATGGCTCGCAGGTCACCCAAGCGCACCGGATGTTAACGCCGTCACTGAATGACCGCCTGCGTGCACAGGCAAGGCGTCAGGGCGTCAGTCTGGCAACCCTGTGTCATCTGGCTTGGGCGCAAGTGTTATCGCGCACCAGCGGACAAGAGAAAGTGGTGTTCGGCACGGTGCTGTTCGGGCGCATGGCGGCGGGAGAAGGCGCTGACAGCGGCATGGGGCTGTTTATCAATACCCTGCCGCTCCGCCTGGATATCGATGATACCCCGGTGCACGATAGCGTCCGGGCGGCACATGCCCGATTAGCCGGATTGCTGGATTATGAACATGCCTCGCTGGCGTTGGCCCAACGTTGCAGTGGGGTTCAGGGCGGCACACCGCTGTTTAGTGCCCTGTTGAACTATCGGCATAATGAACAACCGATGGTTCCGCATGAGGCGGTGCCGGGTATTGAATTCCTTGGCGAACAGGAGCGCACCAACTACCCGTTTGTGCTGTCGGTGGAGGATGGCGGCACCACGCTGGGGCTGACGGCTCAGGTGGTACAGCCGTTTGATTCAGAACGGGTATGCGGTTATATGCAGCAGGCGCTGGAAAGTCTGGCGGCTGCCCTTGAACTGGCACCGGAAACGCCGGTACGGGTGCTAAACGTTTTGCCTGCCCCGGAACGTACCTTATTGCTGGAAACGTGGAATGCGACCGAAACCCCCTATCCTGAGCAAGAGTGTATCCATCAGTTGTTTGAACAGCAGGCGGAGAAAACCCCGGAAGCCACCGCGCTGGTGCATGAAAATCAGACGCTCAGCTATCAGCAATTAAATGCCCGTGCTAACCGGCTGGCCCATCAACTGATTGCCTTGGGCGTCGTGCCCGATCAACGGGTGGCAATTTGCATGGCCAGTTCATCGGCACGGGTGATCGCAGTGCTGGCGGTGCTGAAAGCAGGCGGTGCTTATGTGCCGTTAGATCCGGCTTATCCGGGAGAGCGTCTGTCGCATATCCTGACCGATGCGGCTCCGGCTATCGTGCTGGCGGACAGTACCGGGCGGGCGGCATTGGGTAAGCCAGCGCTTAGCGGGCTGACGGTGTTAGATCCACATCGCTTATCTGACCAGCCAGACAGCAATCCGCAGGTGCCGGCCCTGACCGCCCGCCATCTGGCCTACGTGATTTACACGTCTGGTTCAACCGGGACGCCCAAAGGGGTGATGGTGGAACATCGGGGGCTGGTCAATCTTATTCAGGATAAAATCGCCCGATTCGACCTTCTCCCTGCCAGCCGGATGTTACAGTTTGCGTCATTTGGCTTTGATGCCAGTGTCTGGGAAATCATGATGGCATTGGGCAGTGGTGCCACGCTGGTTATTCCTGATGAGGCGGTTCGTCAGAATCCGCATCATCTCTGGCATTACCTTGAAGAACAATCGGTGACTCACGCCTGCCTGACTCCGGCTTTGCTGCGGGATGGCTCGGATTTGCCGGCGATAGCGATAAAACCGACCTTGATATTGGGAGGTGAAGCGCCCAGTTCCGCGTTGCTTCAGTCACTGAGTCACCGGGCAACCCTGTTTAATGCCTATGGCCCGACAGAAATCACGGTTTGTGCCACCCATTGGCGTTGTCCGCCAAACGATACCGGGGTGAACCGTACTGATGTACTGGTTCCCATTGGCCGCCCGACGGCAAATACCCGTATTTATCTGCTGGATAACCACGGCCAGCCGGTCCCATTGGGCGCGGTGGGCGAATTGTATATTGGGGGTGCCGGTGTCGCCCGTGGTTACCTTAATCGTCCTGATCTGACCGATGAACGTTTCCTGACTGACCCATTTAGTGATGCGGCTGATGCCCGGATGTACCGAACCGGGGATTTAGTGCGCTATTTGCCGGACGGCAATCTGGTGTTTGTTGGCCGCAACGACCAGCAGCTCAAGATCCGTGGTTTCCGCATTGAACCGGGTGAAATTGAAGCCCGGTTGGCAGAACACCCCGAAGTGCGGGAAGCGCAGGTAGTGGCAGTGACCTTCGGTGAGGAACAGGATAAGCGTTTGGTTGCCTATGTTGTCGCCGACGCAGATAGCGGATTGGCGGCCAGTTTGCACACCCATTTGAGTGCGGTATTACCGGATTATATGGTGCCGGCGGCCTTTGTCCGGCTGGCGGCTTTCCCGCTGACACCAAACGGTAAATTGGATCATCGGGCATTACCGGTACCGGGAGAAGATGCCTTCGCCCGCCAGAGTTATGTTGCGCCACAGGGAGAAATGGAAATCGCCGTGGCGGCTATCTGGCGTGAATTATTGGGCATTGAGCAGATCGGCCGCTATGACAATTTCTTTGCCTTGGGCGGACATTCTTTGTTGGCGGTACGGATGGTGAACCGACTAGCCGCTTTCGGTGTCGATCTGCCATTAGCCACGTTGTTTATGTCGCCGTCACTGGCGGAATTTGCCAAGAAGATCAGTGCCCAACGCCATGCGGACACGGCGAACAGGGATACATTGCCTGACATCAGGCCAATATCCCGTGATCGCGCCCTGCCCTTATCGTTTGGTCAGCAGCGCCTGTGGTTTCTGGCACAATTTGAAGGGATCAGTGATACCTATCATATTCCGACCGCCCTGCGTTTACACGGCCGGCTTAACCTTTCTGCCTGGCAAGAAGCTCTGAATCGCCTGTTTGCCCGCCATGAGGCGCTGCGTTCCCTCTTTATCACCGTGGAGGGTCAGCCTCAGGTTAAACTGTTGCCGGCGGAGTTGGGTCTGCCGGTGCAACAATACGATTTACGCCAAACAGTTGACCATAAAACATCTGACGTGGATAAACAGCTTGAGCGTTTATGTGCACAGGAAGCCGAAACGCCGTTTGATCTTGCCCACGGTCCGCTGATTCGTTGCTCACTGATTCAACTGGCCGAAGATGATCACCTGTTCTTGCTGACGCAACATCACATCATCTCCGATGGTTGGTCCTTAGGGATACTGAAATCAGAACTGGCGGCACTTTATGCTGCCTGCCTGAATCAACAACCCGATCCGTTGCCGCCATTGACCCTGCAATATCCCGATTATGCGGCCTGGCAGCGGAAGGTATTTGCTGGTGAAGGCATACAGATCCAGAGCGATTACTGGCGCCGGACGCTGGCAGATGCCCTGGTATTACTTGAATTGCCGACCGACAGACCCCGCCCCGCCCAACAATCATTCGCTGGCGGCCGAGTCGCCGTGCACCTTGATGCCACGTTGGTGCAAGCACTAAAACAGTTGGGGCAACAGCACGGCACCACGCTGTTTATGACCCTGTTGACCGCTTGGGCGGCGTTGTTGTCGCGTTTGTCCGGGCAGGATGATGTGGTGATTGGGATACCGAGCGCCAACCGCAACCGGCGGGAAATAGAACCGCTGCTTGGTTTCTTTGTCAACACCTTGGCATTGCGCATTGATTTGTCCGGTATGCCGGATGTGGTCACACTGTTGCGCCGTGTGCAGCAGACAACACTGGGCGCGCAGGATCATCAAGACCTGCCTTTTGAGCAAGTGGTGGAAATTGTTCAACCACCGCGCAGACCGGAACATACGCCACTGTTCCAAGTGATGTTTGCCTGGCAGGAGAGTGAAATTGAGGAGTGGCAACTACCGGAATTGACGGTCACGCCATTCAAACAGGAATACGATATCGCGAAATTCGATCTGCAACTGGAATTGACGGAGCAGGCAGGCGAAATTGTGGGTGAACTGACCTACTCTTCCGCCTTGTTCAACCATGAAACGATTGAAAGACAAGTGGGTTATTTGCAGGCCATCTTGCGGGCCATGGTGAACCAGCCGCAACAATCAGTGACGGCTATCGATATCTTGTCGCCCACTGAACGGAACCGTTTGTTGGAACATGGGAATACCGCCGAAGTACCCTATCCTACTCAGGTATGTTTTCATCAGTTATTTGAACAACAGGCAGAAAAGACCCCGGACGCCAGCGCGGTAATATATGAACATCAAACGCTCAGCTATGCAGAATTGAATGCCCGCGCCAACCGGCTGGCTCACCAGCTTATCGCCTTGGGCGTCGCGCCGGATCAGCGAGTGGCGATTTGTGTGACACGTTCACTGGCGAGGATCATCGGGTTGTTGGCTGTGCTGAAAGCGGGGGGTGCCTATGTGCCGTTAGATCCGTCCTATCCCGGTGAACGTCTGGCTTATATGCTCACTGACGCCGCCCCCGTTATTTTGCTGGCGGACGATACCGGGCGGGCCGTGCTGGGTGAAGACATTCTGGCGCCACTGACAGTGCTCGATCCGAATATCTTGCCGGAGCAGCCGGAGCATAACCCGCAAGTCTTTGAATTGACTCCCCAGCATCTGGCCTATGTGATTTACACTTCCGGTTCAACCGGCCGCCCCAAAGGGGTGATGATTGAGCATGGCAGCGTGGTGAATTTGGCGCTGACACAAATCAGCCAATTTGAGGTTAATGCCACCAGCCGGATGTTGCAGTTTGCCTCATTTGGTTTCGATGCCAGTGTCTGGGAAATGATGATGGCATTGGGTTGTGGGGCGACGCTGGTCATTCCGACAGAAGCCGTGCGGCAAGATCCGCAGCGCCTCTGGCATTATCTGGAAGAACACGCGGTGACGCACGCGTGTTTGACACCGGCGATGTTTCACGACGGTGCCGATTTACCGGCGATAGCGATAAAACCCACCGTCATATTTGCCGGAGAAGCGCCGAATCCCGCGCTGTTTCAGGCACTGTGCGGCCGGGCTGATCTCTTTAACGCTTATGGGCCAACGGAAATCACTGTGTGTGCAACGACGTGGCATTGCCCGTCTGATTATACCGGGGGATTAATCCCCATCGGCAGACCGACCGCCAACAAACGTCTCTATCTATTGGATGAACACCGCCAGCCCGTTCCATTAGGCACCGTGGGGGAATTGTATATTGGTGGTGTTGGCGTCGCACGCGGCTACCTCAATCGCCCTGAATTGACGGCGGAACGTTTCCTGCCTGATCCGTTTAGTGAGGCAGCGGATGCCCGGATGTACCGGACCGGCGATGTGGCCCGCTATCGGCCGGACGGCAATCTGGAATTCCTTGGCCGCAATGACCAACAGGTTAAAATCCGTGGCTTCCGTATTGAACCGGGCGAAATTGAAGCGCGGCTGATTGAACACGCAGAGGTCAGTGAAGCACTGGTGTTGGCCTTGGGTGACGGGCAGGATAAACGGCTGGTGGCTTATGTCATCGCGCAGACGGATAACGGTCTGGCAACCCGACTGCGTGAGCACCTGAATGCGATTTTACCTGACTATATGGTGCCGGCGGCTTTTGTGCGTTTGGATGCCTTTCCGCTGACCCCGAACGGCAAGCTGGATCGTCAGTCGCTGCCGGCCCCGGATCAACATGCCTTTGCCCGCCAAGCTTACCAAGCGCCGCAAGGGGAAATGGAAATCGCTTTGGCGACTCTCTGGTGCGAATTACTGAATGTTGAGCAGATTGGCCGGCATGACAGTTTCTTCGCCTTGGGGGGGCACTCGCTGTTGGCCGTCAAGATGATTGAACGTTTACGACGGATTGGCTTGGGTCTGTCAGTACAAACACTGTTCCAGCATCCGACCTTAAGTGTCTTAGCGCAATCTCTGGTTCAACATTCCCTCACTCAATCTAATGAAATCCGTGTGCCTGATAACGGTATTACTGCGGATACGACGAAGCTGACACCCGCCATGTTGCCGCTGATTGATCTCACGCAATTTGACATTGATCGCATTGTTGAACAAGTGCCGGGTGGGATAGCCAATATTCAGGATATCTATGCGCTGTCACCGTTACAGGATGGCATTTTATTCCATCATTTGCTGGCCAATGAGGGCGACCCCTATTTGCTGATCACGCAACAGGCGTTTGCCGATCGGCGGTTACTCGACCGTTATCTGGCCGCCGTTCAACAGGTGGTTGACCGCCATGATATCTTGCGTACCGCCTTTATCTGGCAAGGGTTATCTGCGCCGGCTCAGGTCGTTTGCCGTCAGGCACCGTTGTCAGTGACAGAATTGACCCTCGGCCCGGCTGACGGGCCGATCAGTGACCAACTCGCCCGACGTTTTGACCCGCGCCGGCATCGTATTGACCTGAGTCAGGCACCTTTATTACGTTTTGTGGTGGCACCAGAGCGCGATGGCCGTTGGATTGTGTTGCAATTGTTGCATCACCTGATTGGCGACCATACCACGCTGGAGGTGATGAACAACGAAGTTCAGGCCTTTCTCACCGGGCGAACAGACAGCTTGCCGGCACCGGTGCCGTTCCGCCATCTCGTGGCACAGGCACGGCAGGGAGGCAGTCAGGCAGAACATACGCGCTTCTTTAGCGCGATGTTGGCTGAGATCGAGGAACCAACCCTGCCCTTTGGCTTGGCGGAAGTGCACCACGATGGTTCACAGGTGACGGAATCTCACCGGCTGCTGCCCGCAGCACTGAACGATCGCTTGCGCAGTCAGGCGCGGCGGTTGGGCGTCAGTGTGGCGGCGCTGTGCCATCTGGCTTGGGCGCAGGTGCTGGCGCGTACCAGCGGGCAGGATCACGTGGTGTTCGGCACCGTGCTGTTTGGCCGTATGCAGGCAGGTGAAGGATCGGACAGCGGCATGGGGCTATTTATTAATACCTTGCCGTTACGATTGGATATCGATCATACCCCGGTGCGGGACAGTGTACGCGCAGCACATGGCCGACTGGCAGGATTGTTGGAACATGAACACGCGTCACTGGCGCTGGCGCAACGTTGCAGTGGTGTAGCCCGTGGAACACCGTTGTTTAATGCGCTGTTGAACTACCGGCATAATACCCAACCGGTAACGCCGAATGACATCGTGAGTGGCATCGAATTCCTTGGTGCACAGGAGCGAACCAACTATCCGTTTGTGTTATCGGTCGAAGATGGCGGCGCGGATCTGGGATTGACGGCTCAAGTCGTGCAGCCCTTTGATCCGGAACGGATATGCGGCTATATGCAGCAGGCGCTGGAAAGTCTGGCTGAAGCCCTTGAGCAAGCGCCCGATACGCCGGTACAGCAATTAGACATTCTGCCGGCAACGGAACGCTCCTTGCTGTTAACCACCTGGAATGCCACTGAAACCGCCTGGCCTGAGGCGTTGTGCATTCATCAACGGTTTGAACAACAGGCGGAGAAAACACCGGATGCCACAGCGCTGGTGTGTGAAGATCAGCGCCTCAGTTATGCCGAATTAAATGCGGATGCCAACCGATTGGCGCACCAGCTTATCGCTTTGGGTGTCGCGCCGGATCAGCGAGTCGCGATTTGCGTCGCCAGTTCACCGGCGCGAATAGTGGCGCTGTTGGCGGTGTTAAAAGCAGGAGGGGCTTACGTGCCGTTGGATCCGGCTTATCCGGGTGAACGTCTGGCCCATATTCTGACTGATGCACAACCGATTCTGTTATTGGCAGATCGTGTCGGCCGTTCAGCCTTGGGTGAACCCATGCTTGCGGGGCAGACCGTGCTTGATCCGAATTTATTGCCTGATCAACCGGATCACAATCCACAACGACCGGCATTGACTTCCCGTCATCTGGCGTATGTGATTTACACCTCCGGCTCAACCGGCACGCCCAAAGGGGTGATGGTGGAACATCGTGGGCTGGTCAATCTGATTCAGGATAAAATCGCCCGATTTGATCTGCTTCCCACCAGCCGGATGTTACAGTTTGCGTCATTTGGTTTTGATGCGGGTGTCTGGGAAATCATGATGGCGCTGTGCAGTGGTGCCACGCTGGTTATCCCTGATGAGGCGGTTCGTCAGGACCCACACCGCCTTTGGCATTATCTGCAAGCGCAGTCCGTGACGCACGCCTGTTTGACTCCGGCGTTGCTGCGCGATGGCACTGATTTGCCGACGATCACGGTAAAACCGACCCTGATATTGGGCGGTGAGGCACCCAGTGCGGTGTTACTTAAGGCGCTGCGCCACAAGGCCACAGTATTCAATGCGTATGGCCCGACAGAAATCACCGTTTGTGCCACCCATTGGCGTTGTCCGTCAGATGATACCGGCGTGAACAATACCGAGGGATTCATTCCCATCGGGCGCCCAACCGCTAATACCCGTCTCTACCTGTTAAATGCCCTCGGCCAACCCGTGCCGTTAGGGGCCGTGGGTGAGCTTTATATTGGCGGCGTCGGTGTCGCGCGCGGTTATCTCAATCGCCCTGATCTGACCGACGAACGTTTCCTTGCCGATCCGTTCAGTGATGCCGCTGATGCCCGGATGTACCGAACCGGGGACTTGGTGCGTTATCTGCCGGATGGCAATCTGGTGTTTGTTGGCCGTAACGACCAGCAGATTAAAATTCGTGGTTTCCGCATTGAACCGGGAGAAATCGAAGCCCGGCTGACAGAATACCCCGGCGTGCGTGAAGCGCTGGTGCTGGCTTTGGGTGACGGGCAGGATAAACGGCTGGTGGCTTATGTCGTCGCGCCAGCGGATAGCGGGTTGGTGAACCGTCTGCGTGAACATCTGAGTGCGCAGTTGCCTGACTACATGGTGCCGGCCGCCTTTGTGCAACTGGATACGTTCCCGTTGACGCCTAACGGTAAGCTGGATCGCCGGGCGTTACCGGCACCGGGCGAAGATGCCTTTGCCCGCCAGATTTACGCGGCACCACAGGGAGAAACCGAAACCGCGCTGGCTGCCATCTGGCGCGAACTACTCGGCGTTGAACAGATCAGCCGGTATGACAGTTTCTTTGCCTTGGGCGGCCATTCGCTGCTGGCAGTACGCATGGTTGAACGCCTGCGGCATTTGGGCTTAACGCTGGCGGTACGTGATCTGTTCCAATCTCCGGTGCTGTCTGAACTGGCGCAAACATTGAAGCGGAACCAGGCCGAAAAAGTACCGGCCAACGTGATTACACCGGCTACGACGGCGTTAACGCCAGAAATGTTACCGCTGATTGATCTCACCCAACCTGAAATCGACCACATCATCGGGCAGGTGCCGGGCGGGATAGCCAATATTCAGGATATCTATGCCTTGTCGCCGTTGCAGGATGGGATCTTGTTTCACCATCTGTTAGCCGATGAAGGCGATCCCTATTTGCTGGCGGGTCAAATGGCCTTTGCGGACCGGACTCTGTTGGATCGTTATCTGGCGGCGGTTCAGCAAGTGATTAACCGCCATGACATTCTGCGTACCTCCTTTATCTGGCAGGGATTATCGGTGCCGGTTCAGGTCGTTTGTCGTCAGGTGCCGTTGTCAGTGACGGAATTAACCTTAGATCCGGCTGACGGGGCGATCAGCGACCAACTGGCGCAACGATTTAATCCACGCCATTACCGTCTCGATTTGGGGCAGGCACCGTTGCTGCGCTTTGTCATAGCGAAAGAAATGGTGGCGCAGGAGCACGATGGCCGCTGGATTGTCTTACAACTGATGCACCATTTAATTGGCGACCATACCGCGCTGGATGTGATGAGTCATGAAGTTCAGGCCTGCCTTGACGGGCAAGACAGCCACCTGCCGGCGCCGGCACCTTTCCGCAATCTGGTGGCACAAGCCCGGCTTGGCATGAGTCAGGAACAACACGCCCGTTTCTTTACTGAAATACTGGCTGAGGTCGATGAACCGACGTTACCGTTTGGGTTGGCGGAAGTCCGCCATGATGGTTCACAGATGACCGAATCACACCGGATGTTAACTGCCGAATTAAATGACCGCTTACGGAGTCAGGCGCGGCGGTCGGGGGTCAGTCTGGCGGCGCTGTGCCATCTGGCGTGGGCGCAGGTATTGTCGCGTACCAGCGGACAACAACAGGTGGTCTTTGGCACCGTCTTGTTTGGCCGCATGGCGGCGGGTGAAGGGGCTGAAAATGGCATGGGGCTGTTTATCAATACTTTGCCGCTGCGCCTGGATATGGATGATACCCCGGTGCGAGACAACGTACAGGTCGCACATCAGCGTCTGGCGGGATTATTGGAACATGAATATGCCTCGCTGGCACTGGCCCAGCGTTGCAGTAGTGTACAAGGCGGAACACCGCTGTTTAGTACCTTGCTGAACTACCGACACAACATGGCTGCGGCAACGTCGAATGAAATCATGCCGGGTGTCGAATTCCTTGGTGCGCAGGAGCGGACTAACTATCCGTTTACGCTGTCAGTGGAAGATTTTGGTGATGCCTTGGGGCTGACAGCGCAAATCGTCCAGCCGTTTGATGCCGGGCGGGTATGCGATTATATGCAGCAGGCGCTGGAGAGTTTAGTGGCAGCCCTTGAGTCTGCTCCGGAAACCCCGGTTCGAGAGCTGGATATTTTGCCGGCAGCGGAAAAGCATTTGCTGTTGGAAACCGGCCATGCCGCACAAACCGCCTATCCTGATGCACTGTGCATTCATCACCTGTTTGAACAGCAGGCGGAGAACAATCCCGATGCAACGGCGCTGGTTTATGAAACACAAACGTTCAGTTATGCGGAACTCAATGCGCGTGCCAACCAACTGGCCCATCAGTTAATGGCACTGGGAATGGAATCCGATCAACGGGTGGCGATTTGTGTTGCGCGCTCACCGGCAAGCGTGGTCGCACTCTTGGCGGTACTGAAAGCGGGTGGCGCTTATGTTCCCTTGGATCCGGCTTATCCGGGCGATCGGCTGGCTTATCTGCTCAATGATTCGGCACCGTCAGTAGTATTGGCGGATAAGACTGGACGGGCTGTGCTAGGCGAACAGGCGCTCGCTGCCTTTACGGTACTTGATCCCACTATCCAGCCTGATCAACCGAACCACATTGATCAGGGCAACAATCCATACATCCCGGCGCTGACTTCACAACATCTGGCGTATGTGATTTACACCTCCGGTTCCACCGGAACGCCGAAAGGGGTAATGGTGGAACATCGTGGTTTGGTTAATTTGATTTGGGAGAAAATCAGCCAATTTGACATTCGCCCGGATAGCCGGATGTTGCAGTTTGCCTCATTGGGTTTCGATGCCAGTGTCTGGGAAATCATGCTGGCACTGTGTAGCGGCGCCACCTTGGATATTCCGGTTGACAGCGTTCGTCAGGACCCACTGCGCCTTTGGCATTATCTGGAAGAACATCAGGTCACCCACGCTTGTCTGACACCCGCCCTGCTGCGCGATGGCGCTGACTTGCCGGCGATAACGATAAAACCCACCCTGATATTCGGCGGAGAAGCGCCTAATACCGCACTGTTTCAGGCCTTGCGGGGTCGGGCAACGCTGTTTAATGCTTATGGCCCGACAGAAATCACCGTCTGTGCCACCTGCTGGCGTTGCCCGCCAGACTCTACGGACAGGCTGATCCCGATCGGCCGTCCGACAGCGAATAGCCGTATTTATCTGCTGGACAGTCACGGCCAGCCGGTACCGTTTGGAGCGGTAGGGGAATTGTATATTGGTGGTGCGGGTGTCACCCGTGGCTATCTCAACCGCCCTGATTTGACCGCTGAACGTTTCCTTACCGATCCATTTAGTGATGTTAAAGGAGCACGGATGTACCGAACCGGCGATTTGGTTCGTTACCTGCCGGACGGCAATCTGCTCTTCGTTGGCCGTAATGATCAACAGGTTAAAATCCGTGGTTTCCGCATTGAACCGGGGGAAATCGAAGCGCGGCTGACGGAGTATCCTGATGTCCGTGAAGCGCTGGTACTGGCGCGCGGTGATGGGCAGGATAAACGGCTGGTGGCTTATATCGTCGCGCAAGCGAATAATATCGTGGCACCAGAGGATAACGAGTTGGCAAGCCAATTACATCATCATTTAAGAGCTTTATTGCCTGACTATATGGTGCCGGCAGCCTTTGTGCGGCTGGATGCCTTTCCGCTGACCCCGAACGGCAAACTGGATCACCGGGCGTTGCCTGTGCCTGATCAGCACGCTTTTGCCCGTCAGATCTATGAAGCGCCGCAAGGGGAAACAGAGATCGTTCTGGCCGCTATCTGGCGTGAATTACTGGGCATTGAGCGAATTGGCCGGCATGACAATTTCTTTACCTTGGGGGGGCACTCGTTGCTTGCCATGCGGATGATCAACTTGGCCGCAGAGCGAGGATTGATTTGCTCATTGAATAATCTGTTCCAATTCCCGGTGCTGGCGGAACTGGCCGCAGAGATCGCCTCAAATCCGCTGTCTCAATCACAAAACAGCGCCATACCAATACGACCGGATGGCACCGAACCGCCGTTATTCTTTGTTCCCAGCGGCATGGATGACTATTCCTATGTTTTCGGGCTGGCTCAGCATATTCAGGCGGACTACCCGATTTATGCGCTACCTTGGCCATCCCTTCATGATGAGCAGATGTCGAACATTGAAGCGCTGGCAGCCAGAATGATCACCTTTATGAAAGCGGTGCGACCGGAAGGCCCGTACCGGATATACGGCTACTCTTCTGGCGGCGTACTGGCTTATGCCATTGCTCAGCAACTCTTGCATGCCGGAGAGACAGTCAACTTTTTAGGTCTGATTGATACGCCTGCGCCTCACCGTTTCAAGACGCTCGCCGTTCAACCTAAACTTCAGTTTCTGGCTGAATTGGCAAGGCAGTCCGTGGATGAACATCCTCAGGAGATTGCGGCATTGCATCAGAAAATGGACGAACTGAATTTAGTGCAATTTATTGCCGCCGCGCAGGAATTGGAATTATACCCATCGAATCTGCCTGCTGATTTGATTGCCAGACGTTGGGAACAGATGGGGAATTATGTCCAAATGGTCAAAGATTATGAACCCAAATCCCTTGCAATAACATTGCATCAATTCTATGCAATGAAATCTTATCCACAGATCCCGTTTGTAACGGACGTTGTGCTACAGTCCATCACGATGGAACCGTCGTTAGGTTGGGAACAGATAGTTCCCGAATCTTCGCTACAATTAACTTCTGTTCCAGGGGATCATTTTAGCCTGATGGAAGATAGTGAAAATAAAACGATTCTGGCTAAGACCTTAAGCATGGCATTATCTTCCTAATAGCCCGCTAATTTTGCAGAATATAGGCACCGAATGTTAATGACTTCGGTGCCTTATTTGCTTGCAAAGAAAAACATCAACACTCTTCTTCTATATCTGCCGTCCTGCCGATAACACATCCCTACCTAACGATAATGTTATTCTGGGAACCTTGTACAACAGCAAGCGTTTTTTTCGGTTTTA
>NZ_JAQRFJ010000006.1:0-99910 GCF_028599065.1 Xenorhabdus sp. PR6a
AATTTATCCTATCCTTAATATTAACCAGCCAAGTCACTCAAACTTGTAAAATTCACCATCACTCCATAATAGCGTTTAAACGATAATCTATTTTATTTGATTGCGCTTTTTTGTTATTTATTTTATTAATATCAGCCTCGTGATTATTTTACTTTTGGTAACTTACTACCTGCGTGTTGTCAACGCCTTGCGTGAAACAAAATCTACTGAGCAATGACATTCTTACCAAAGATATCGGAGCAATGATTGTCGCTGGCGCCTCTTTAGAGGCGCAGCAATCAACTTATCAATTTGGCAACGGAAGGTTATATTGGAGCTTTAAAAAATCATTTTCGTTAAATTCAATGTTCACTTTCTCTTCTCTATCATTTAATATTTTTTCCGCGATAAGATTGGTTAATGGCCTAATAATATTAAAATGATCGCCATTTTCAATACGGTAAATATACAAAGGGATACCTTTGTTTGAAGTTATCTCTTTGACCTCATCAAATTCCTCCCAGTAAGCATACTCCCCTTCAAAATAAAAAGTGGGAGATTTTATAGATTTTAAAAAAGTCCGGGGAGAACGAAGCTCAAATTCTCTAGGATCATTTTGATCAAAAGGAACTGCAACAGGAATAGGTGCATAATTGAGACGTAAACGTAGATCAGGAATACCTCCCAATGAAAAAATTGCTCTAAATCCTTTGGTATATTCGCTGGCTAATAGCGCTCGAGTACCACCTGTACTGTGTCCAGCCAAATAAATCCGATTTGAGTCAACATAAGGTAATTTGGCGAGATATTGTCTTGCTGATTCAATATCACGTAATTCACCATAAAACATTTCATAACGCCCAGGATTAGCATTTTCTCCCCTGAAACTAGGGATCATCAACACCAATCCATCACGTCGAAATGCTGAAGCTGATTGATCATTATTAGCAGGACGATCAGACCAGAAAAAATCATCATTACCAATACCTCCATATCCCCCTGTTAACCAGATTATTGCCGGATATTTTTTAGTTTTATCTGTTGGTGAGGTACTAATAAATGCAGCCATATTTCCATCCTCCGCAGGATAATACACCAATGAAAAAATTTCTTTCGGCGGCATCGCAGGTTGTCCATCACCAACAAAACTATCATCAACAATATGAGTTTTGAATTTATTATGTGCTCCAGCATAATCATCTTCACGCAATTTAAAACTGTAATTGTTTCCATCACATGCCGAAAGTAAAAAGCCAAAAATAAGAGGGATGAATTTTAGCCAGCGGTATTTTTTCTTCATAAATAGATGCCTAATAGTTTCTTGTTGAATTTTATATTTTCTTCTCGCTATTTTTACCATTTTGCCTTAGCCTTTAAAAGGAAAATATAAAAAAGCAATCTAATAATTATTAGACTACTTTAATCGCTTCAACACAATTTCCCATTGATAAAAGTGTGCATTAAAACAAATGACAAAAAACATTTTCTATCTTAAGGAACTACGTAAAAATTATTTTCGTTATGAGTGATTATAAATTGTTCCATCTGAAATATTTCTGAATATGAGGTGATATTAGTTAACTTTTTGACATATAACACTTTTTTCACCTAACAAACGCGATATGCTGACAGCTCTTTTTTAGCCCATCATCTGATAGCTTATTTTTGGTTCTCAATTAAATGAATACACGTAAAATTAAGGGAATACGTCCATTTAGTGCGCTTATTGACGCGTGTTGGAAAGAAACTTACTCTTTCCAGCGTTTTATCAAAGACATGATTGCCGGGATCACGGTGGGGATCATTGCTATCCCACTGGCAATGGCTCTGGCGATCGGCAGTGGTGTTGCACCACAATATGGCCTGTATACTGCGGCCATTGCAGGGATTGTTATCGCCCTTACCGGCGGATCTCGCTATAGCGTTTCCGGGCCAACGGCGGCTTTTGTGGTGATACTCTATCCGGTTTCACAGCAATTTGGCCTGAGTGGTTTACTGATTGCCACACTGATGTCAGGCATTATTTTGCTCGTGATGGGATTGGCGCGATTTGGCCGTCTTATTGAGTACATTCCGTTGTCTGTCACGCTTGGCTTTACTTCCGGTATTGCGATAACTATCGCGACCATGCAGGTGCAAAATTTCTTCGGCCTGAAACTGGAACATGTGCCGGAAAATTATATTAATAAGGTGATTGCCCTCTCCCAAGCCTTTCCTTCATTACAAGTCAGCGATACCCTTATCGGTTTAACCACCCTGCTGATATTGATTTTCTGGCCCAAATTAGGGTTAAAGTTACCGGGTCACTTACCGGCTTTGATAGCAGGCACGGGTGTCATGGGCATCATGTATTTGCTGGGTCATGATGTAGCAACGATTGGCTCATCATTCAGCTATACGCTGGAAGACGGTACACAAGGTCAGGGTATTCCTCCCATCCTGCCCCAATTCGTTCTGCCGTGGGATTTGCCCGATAGCCATTCCCTCGATATTAGCTGGAATACTGTATCTGCATTACTGCCCGCCGCGTTTTCGATGGCCATGTTGGGGGCGATTGAATCCCTGCTGTGCGCCGTGATCCTGGATGGCATGACCGGAAAAAAACATCATTCCAACAGTGAATTGATGGGTCAGGGAATCGGTAATATTGTCGCCCCCTTCTTTGGTGGGATCACTGCAACGGCGGCGATTGCCCGTTCAGCCGCCAATGTGCGGGCGGGTGCAACTTCACCGATTGCCGCGGTCGTCCACTCGCTGCTGGTACTGCTGACACTGCTGGTTCTTGCTCCCCTGCTGTCTTATTTGCCGCTTGCCGCGATGTCCGCCATTTTGCTGATCGTGGCATGGAATATGAGCGAAGCCCATAAGGTTGTGGATCTCATCCGTCGTGCCCCCAAAGACGATATCATCGTCATGTTACTGTGCCTGTCATTGACGGTTCTGTTTGATATGGTGGTGGCCATTACGATTGGTATTGTGTTGACCTCACTGCTGTTTATGCGCAAAATTGCCAATATGACCCGTATCAGTACTTCTCCGGCGACAAATCATGATACAGGTCTGCTGGTTGTGCGCATTAATGGGCCTCTGTTTTTCGCTGCCGCAGAGCGTATTTTTGCGGAACTGAAAGAACAAGGAAGCGATTATCACACCATCATTATGCAGTGGGATGCGGTTCCCGTTCTGGATGCCGGTGGGTTACATGCCTTTCAAAGGTTTGTGCGGGAGATGGGAAAAGAGAAACATATCGTCGTATGCGATATCTCCTTCCAGCCTTTGAAAACGCTGGCACGCGCCAAAGTCGAGCCGATTAAGGGGCAATTGAGTTTTTACGCCACTTTACCCAAGGCGCTGCAAGAAATAGATCCGCCTAAGTTGTAGATGATAAGGAAAGGAATTAGCTGTTTATTAAATCCGCGGTTACAGATCAAAATACCTGTAACCGCATTATCCAGAAAACCCGGCGGGTTCAGTGCTTATTTACTGGTATCCAGCTCCGGCAAACTTTTTACCACATCATCAATGGCTTTCATCTGCATCAGGAATGGTTCCAGTTTTGCCAGTGGCAGTGCTGACGGGCCATCACACCTTGCATTTTCCGGATCAGGATGCGCTTCAAGGAATAACCCGGCAATGCCTACCGCCATCCCCGCACGAGCCAGTTCTGCCACTTGCGCACGACGGCCACCCGAAGCGGCACCAAAGGGGTCACGGCACTGCAATGAGTGAGTCACGTCGAAAATCACCGGTGCACCCTGCGTTGCCTGCTTCATGACACCGAAGCCCAGCATATCGACAACCAGATTGTCGTAACCAAAGTTACTGCCACGGTCACACAGTATTATCTGGTCGTTGCCGCCTTCTTTGAATTTTTCAACGATATTCCCCATCTGACCGGGGCTGACGAACTGCGGTTTTTTAATGTTGATGACTGCGTTGGTTTTTGCCATCGCTGCAACCAGATCCGTCTGGCGAGCCAGAAAAGCGGGAAGCTGGATAACATCCACCACATCGGCAACCGGCTGGGCTTGCGCAGGTTCATGCACGTCAGTGATGATTTTGACGCCAAAAGTCTGTTTTAGCTCCTGAAAGATTTTCATTCCCTCTTCCAAGCCCGGCCCGCGATAGGAGTGAATAGAAGAACGGTTAGCCTTATCAAAAGACGCCTTAAAAACATAAGGAATGCCCAGTTTTTGCGTGACGGTCACATAGTGCTCACAAATACGCATGGCCAAATCCCGTGACTCAAGGACATTCATCCCGCCAAACAGGACAAAAGGCAGATCATTTGCGACCTTGATGTCACCAATATTAACCACTTTCTGTTGCATGTTTATACCTTCTTTTATTGAGGGCAAATAGTTAAAGGCAAATAAATTTGCTGTACCCATAGAAAATAAATGAGGAACAAAAAAATTCTGTCCCACAATGCTATTTAGCTATTTAAGCCATTTAATGGAGGATGATAGATCTCTGCTCAATGGTGTTAATCTGCATTTTTATCATTTCTGAAATAGGATCTTCGGGGCAGTGCTCCACAAAATAACTCAAATCCGAAACCGCAATGTGATTGCAGTCGAGCTGGGCATAAATCAGCCCCCGGTCGCGGATTTCATACGGATCTTCGGGATCGAACATCAGCACGACTTCGCTGGCTTTTAGCGCCAACTCCATCTTTTTCTCTTCCATCAGGGAAACTTTGATGGTATCGGTGACTTTCCGCACAATACTGATATTATCGGCTTCTTGTAAGTCTTTGTTTTCCAGACGAACCATCGGGCCAATATTCCCTTTTAACCAGACATCAAGAATATGTTCGTTGAGCGTATCGCCATTCATGGGATTGATAAACCAGGTTGGCTCATCAGCTAAATCCACTCGCAGGATGAGCTGGGTCGGGAATATGACAGGCTGGACGGGCAATTCCAGCGTCTGGGCAATATGGGCAAATACCGTTCCCAGTGCGACGGGAGCGCCTTGGTGTGAATGCAATACACTGTCTAACCACAGCGTATCAGACAAACAATACACCCCATTGGCTCCGCCAAATTTCCACTCTCGATAAAAAAGCGTCAATAACGATTGCAATTTTGCTTTGGGGCCGACAATAGAAGAAAGTTTCTGCCGGGCTTCTTCAATCAGTGCGGTTAATTGTTCCGTCACCCTTGTTTGGGGAAAATCAGGACGAATGGCTCGTGTTACTAGAATAATACCATCTATCAGGGAAGCATTATTGAATTCATAATTAACTATGGTTTTCATCTTTATTCCATTGACCTACCGTGATACGTTCGTTACCGCCATAATCCTGAAAGGTGGCTATCTGTTGATAACCTTTTTCCAAAAATAGGTTTCTGACAACGATCCCCTGTTTCCAGCCATGTTCCAATAATAGCCAACCGTTTGGTAACAGGAAGTGGCGAGCCTGCTCTATAATTGTCTGCAAATCTGCCATGCCATTTTGTGCAGCAATCAAGGCAGTGGCTGGTTCAAACCTGACATCTCCTTCGCACAAATGAGGGTCAAGTTCATCAATATACGGAGGATTACTGACAATCATATCAAATTGTCTTTCCCCGACCGCAGAAAACCACTCACTTTGCAAAAAATTCACATTGTGAAAAGGAGGGTGAAAAGCCAGTTTTCCAGCGTTTCTTTCCGCATTATGTTTCGCTAACGCCACCGCATCCGGGTTGATATCCACCCCGATTACATCGCAATCGTGCCGCTCACTGGCCAGCGCCAAGGCAATTGCCCCGGTTCCCGTACCGAGATCCAGAATGTGTGCCGGTGAATCAGGCAGCAACTCCAATGCTTTTTCAACCAGGCATTCCGTATCAGGACGTGGGATCAAGGTAGCGGGTGATACTGTCAGGGGCAACGACCAAAATTCACGCTCCCCGACAATATAAGCCATCGGCTCGCCCTGAAGACGACGCGCCAGAAAAGCATCAAGCCGGCCGGCTTCTTCTGGGGAAATCGGCGTTTCATTAAAAGCAATTAAATAGGTGCGGGAACGCCCTGTTACGTATTGCAACAGAATTTCGGCATCACGCTTAGGGCTATCACTTTCAGTCAACTGTCCGGCCGCATACTGGAGCCAATGTTGATAATTCATCAATCCTGCTCTGACAAGGCGGATAATTGGTCTGCCTGATATTCCGTTACGATAGGCTGAATGAGCATATCCAGTTTGCCTTCCATCACTTCTTCAAGGCGGTATAACGTCAGGTTGATGCGGTGATCGGTCACCCGTCCCTGCGGGAAGTTGTAGGTCCGGTTGCGATCTGAACGGTCGCCGGAACCCAGCAAGTTACGGCGTTCAGAAGCCTCAGCCTCCTGACGTTTTTGCATCTCAGCGGCACGAATACGGGCAGCCAGTACCGACATCGCTTTGGCTTTGTTTTTATGCTGTGAACGCTCATCCTGACACTCTACGACAATCCCCGTTGGCAGGTGGGTAATTCGAATGGCGGAATCCGTGGTATTGACGTGCTGCCCGCCCGCGCCGGAAGAGCGAAAAGTATCAATTTTCAGATCACTGGGGCTGATTTCCGGTAATTCCGCTTCCGGGATTTCCGGCAGAATAGCCACGGTACAAGCGGAAGTATGAATACGCCCCTGAGATTCTGTTTCCGGCACACGCTGAACACGGTGACCGCCTGACTCAAATTTCAGATGACCATAAACTTGCTCGCCGGAAATTTTGGCAATCACTTCTTTATATCCACCATGCTCGCCTTCGTTGGCGCTCATGATCTCCACTTTCCAGCGGCGGGATTCTGCATAACGGCTGTACATGCGGAATAAATCTCCGGCAAATATTGCCGCTTCATCGCCACCGGTTCCGGCACGCACTTCAAGGAAACAGTTGCGCTCATCATCCGGATCTTTCGGTAATAACAACAGTTGCAGTTGCTGCTCTAACTCTTCATTACGAATTTTTGCGCCTTTGAGTTCTTCCTGCGCCATTTCCCGCATTTCGGGATCATCCAGCATCATCTCAGCAGTTTCGATATCATCCTGAACGCTTTTCCACGCTTTAAAACAGTTCGTCACATCGGTCAGTTGCGCATATTCTTTTGATAAAGCGCGAAAACGCTCTTGGTCGGCGATAACCGTAGCATCACCGAGGTGAGCCAATACTTCTTCATGGCGTTCTTGTAATGCTTCCAATTTAGCGACAATAGAAGGCTTCATTCGTAATATAAGACCTTAATTTAGGATAGGGTTAATGATGATCCAGCCCGAGGCTGTCCCGTAATAGATTCAGGCGTTCCAAATCGCCATCACTGGCAGCCTGTTGGAGAGATTTCGTCGGTGTGTGGATCAGACGGTTCGTCAATTGGTAGGTCAATTGGTTAATGATCTGTTCAGCATCAGCACCCTGCCTGATGGACATTAATGCCTTTGCCGTCATCTCAGCCCTGATTTTCTCTGCCTGTTCTCGATATTCGCGAATTGTATTAACAGCGCCCTGAGAACGCAACCAATCCATGAAATGGCTGCTTTCTTGTTGCACAATCCCTTCCGCAACCACCGCAGCGGCCTTACGTTGGGCGAGATTCTGCTGAATAATGGCCTGTAAATCATCCACGCTGTACAGATAAACATCACTCAATTTTTCAACATCCGGTTCAATATCGCGGGGAACGGCAATATCAATCAATAACATCGGTTGGTTGCGGCGTAATTTCAGCGCTCTTTCAACCATGCCTTTGCCAATGATCGGTAATGGGCTGGCGGTGGAACTAATGACAATATCCGCTTGTGCCAATCGGGTATCAATATCGGGCAGGGAAATAACCTCTGCATTGACTTCACTGGCCAGCACCTGTGCCCGCTCTTTTGTCCGGTTGGCGATCATCATGCGATTCACACCATGCTCTTTCAGGTGACGAGCAACCAGTTCAATCGTCTCTCCGGCACCCACCAACAGGATATTTAATTGGGAAAGGGATTCAAAAATTTGCCGCGCCAGTGTGCAGGCAGCAAAGGCCACGGAAACGGCATTGGCGCCAATTTCCGTTTCTGTTCTGATCCGTTTAGCCACCGAGAACGATTTTTGGAACAAGCGTTCCAGTTCACCCGACAGCGATTGATAATTTTGCGACTCAGCAAACGCCTTTTTCACCTGCCCCAAAATCTGCGGCTCCCCCAGTACAAGGGAATCCAGGCCGCTCGCGACGCGCATCAAATGGCTGACGGCATCATTGCCTAAATGCCAATAAAGGCTTGCGGTTAAATCATCAGGATTAAGTTGATGGTATCTGCATAGCCAATGAATTAGCTGTTCTTTGAAATTACCCTGCTGCTCAACACTGAGGTAGAGTTCCGTGCGGTTACAAGTAGACAGCACAACGCCGCCCCGCACCAGAGGCTGTTGGAGCAAATCATCAAGCGCTAATTTTAGCGTGTCAGGAGAAAAGGCCACCCGCTCACGTAACGAAACAGGCGCTGTTTTATGGTTGATACCGAGTGCTAATAAAGTCATCTTAACTGCATTGAGTTATCATAGGAGGCAAGGTTATGATGATATTGATAATTATTCTCATAAACTCACACCTTTCATAAGGACTCTTTGGCCGAGCATTCTACTTGATGCGTCAGTTCAATAAAAGTCAATCGGACGGTTCTGCGGTAATTTATTCGAGAATTGTTAGCAAACTTTCGCTAAATTACTCCCTTGATTATAGACTTGGGTTGCACACTTTATAGTTTCAAGCTCTCCGACCACCAAGGGTTACCGTATGAAAATATTTTCGTTTTTTCGCCTACTTCCCCTCACCGGGGTTTTGCTGACGGCCTGTACTGTCACACAGCCCCCGACAGGCATGGGATCAGCGGATACACCGCAATGGCACGCCCGTGAACAGCAACTGACAACGCTGGGGCACTACCAAACCCGTGGTTCTTTCGCTTATCTGACAGATGAGAAAAAAGTGTACGCCCGATTTTTCTGGCAACAATATTCGCCTGACAATTATAAATTACTGCTGCTCAATCCACTGGGTACAACAGAATTGGAATTATTCGTTGAACCGAATAAGATTCAGCTCACTGACAATAACGGTAAAAAATATCTCAGTGATGAACCTGAATCCTTAATTTACCAGCTAACCAATATGAATATCCCTCTGGATAATCTAAAAAGCTGGATGATTGGTCTGCCGGGTCATGCCAAACATTTCCAGTTGGATGCTAATTACCTGTTGAAATCCGTGAGTGACAAAAAGAATGGTGAAATTTGGCAAGTCACTTATCAAGGATACGATACATCGATTACGCCAGCCTTGCCCACGCGATTGGAGCTGACGCAAGGAAAAAACCGCATAAAATTAAAGATGGATAACTGGACGATTCAATAATGACTTTAACCTGGCCTTCTCCGGCAAAATTGAATTTATTTTTGTATATTACAGGGCAGCGACCCGATGGTTACCACGAACTGCAAACGCTGTTCCAATTTTTGAATTATGGTGATGAAATCACCATTTCGCCGCGTCAAGATAATCAGATCCGCTTGCTGACGCCGGTTGCCGGTGTCGCCCATGATGATAATTTGATCGTGCGAGCCGCCCGATTATTGCAGAACCACTTGTTACAAGTACGAACGTTACAAAAACGAACGTTACAAAAACAAATCACCGACTATTTGGGCGCCGACATTCGCATTGATAAATGCCTGCCGATGGGCGGCGGGTTGGGCGGCGGTTCTTCCAATGCGGCAACGGTATTAATTGCCTTAAATCACCATTGGCAAGCCCATCTGTCTGATGATGAATTGGCACAACTTGGCGTATGCCTTGGCGCCGATGTTCCGGTATTTGTCAAAGGCCATGCTGCATTTGCCGAAGGCATTGGGGAAAAACTCCAGCCTGCTTCACCGGAAGAAAAATGGTTTCTGGTCGCCCACCCTGGAATTGAAATAGCAACGCCGACAATCTTCACAGATCCTGAATTAAAAAGAAATTCTCCGATTCGCGCTCCAGGCGCATTATTACAGGCACCATTCACCAATGATTGTGAACCAATCGCAAGAAAACGTTTTCGTGAGGTTGAACAGCTTCTTTTATGGCTGCTAGAATACGCACCGTCACGCCTGACCGGAACCGGTGCGTGTGTTTTCGGCGAGTTCGAATCAGAAGCATCGGCCCGTAAGGTGTTAAATCAAGCCCCAGAGTGGATGCAGGGCTTTGTTGCGCGTGGTGTTAACATTTCTCCATTGCATACATTCCGCTCTGGGATACCCGTGTTATTGCGCCAATGAACGCTGTTTGTTCGATTGGTCAACAATATCTCTCTGGACGCAAGCCTGAGGTTTATCCCGTGCCCGATATGAAGCTTTTTGCTGGTAATGCTACACCTGAACTAGCACAACGTGTTGCCAACCGCCTGTACACTAGCCTGGGAGACGCTGCCGTCGGCCGTTTTAGCGACGGTGAAGTCAGTGTTCAAATCAATGAAAATGTACGTGGCGGTGATGTTTTCATCATCCAGTCCACCTGCGCCCCCACCAACGACAACCTGATGGAATTAGTCGTGATGGTTGATGCTCTGCGTCGTGCTTCTGCTGGCCGTATTACCGCTGTTATTCCCTACTTCGGTTATGCTCGTCAGGATCGGCGTGTCCGTTCAGCCCGTGTGCCTATCACCGCCAAAGTCGTCGCGGACTTTTTGTCCAGCGTGGGTGTAGATCGTGTTCTCACGGTAGACCTGCACGCTGAACAGATCCAAGGCTTCTTTGATGTTCCGGTTGATAATGTATTTGGCAGCCCAATCCTTCTGGAAGATATGCTCCAGAAAGAGTTGGAAAACCCGATTGTTGTCTCTCCAGACATCGGTGGTGTCGTTCGCGCCCGTGCCATTGCTAAACTGCTGAACGATACCGATATGGCTATCATTGATAAACGCCGCCCACGTGCAAACGTTTCTCAAGTCATGCATATCATTGGTGATGTTGCTGGCCGTGATTGCGTTCTGGTTGATGATATGATCGACACAGGTGGTACTCTGTGCAAAGCAGCCGAGGCATTGAAAGAGCGTGGCGCGAAGCGCGTGTTTGCTTATGCCACTCACCCCATTTTCTCTGGCAATGCAGTGGAAAACATCAAGAACTCCGTGATCGACGAATTTGTGGTCTGTGACACCATTCCTCTGTCTGATGAGATCAAGGCGTTACACAAGGTTCGCACTTTAACACTGTCTGGCATGCTGGCGGAAGCTATTCGCCGTATCAGCAATGAAGAGTCAATCTCTGCGATGTTTGAGCATTAATGTCTGCGTTTCAGCGCAAAGATTAAGCGCTAACTTATTCAAGTGATTAAATAAATCATTGCCTGAAAAACCCCGTTGCTGCCTGTACAGCGACGGGGTTTTCTGTTTATTTAACCGGCGAAACTAATGATTAAATAATGAATAAATCACTGATTTAAATATTCACAAGCATAAAATAATTAATTATATCAATATGTTAACCGAACTGGTGTGCATTTTTTTCATGCCCTTAACTTGATGGTTTTATAAACAACTTAAAATAGTTATCCTGCAAGCATAACCCTTCATCTGGTACGTCCAGTTGTCTCATTCTCTGACAATACTGGTGTCATCAAAAGGTTGCTGCTAACCTGTCGCGCATTCAATACGGCAAGATATTATTTCCTTAAATCACAATGCAGTATCAGCATGTAATACTTATTTCTAATCTAAAAATATAAACTTTATTCATAGATGAACGTACGAACATCACATTATATATAAAAAATCCAAATCAACGTGGCCGATTACTCACAGGCAACCATACTTAATCGCAGGCAATTGTTATCAATAAGTTAACTGCCTACTCCAATTTTGTTTCAAATACTCAATGCATCAGCCCAAAAGCAACAGGCTGATCAAAATAACAAATACGACTTTTTAAGGAGAGTGCCGATGAAAAAGGCATTTTTATTGACACCTGCACTATTAGCGCTTTCAATCAATGCAATTTCAAATGCGGATGCTTATGCCTATAACAATGTTTATGTTTTTGGTGATAGCCTGAGTGATGGCGGGAATGTGGGGCGTTTCACCACAAATGGTAAGATAAGCCAGTTATATGCGGAGTACATTGCTCAACAACTTACGGGCACCAGGCTGACCGCATCCAAAGATGGCGGAACCAATTATGCTCAAGGTGGTGCCACTGCGCTTAGCATGCCACGTCAAGATCCTAAATTGGATGCCTTTAATCCCAATACCCAACAACAACTTTATAAGTATTTCAGCCAGCATAATAACCGGGCAGATGCCAATAGCATATACATCCATTGGGTAGGCGGTAATGATCTTGCCGAAGCCTTAATTGCAGGCCAAAAAAACCCTTTGGAGGCGCTTAAAATTGTCAAGACCAGTGCTGCCGCTGCTTCCAGCCAAATCAATAACCTTGTCGCCGCGGGTGCAGGGTTAGTGATTGTACCTACGGTTCCTGATGTAGGTACTACGCCTAAGTTATTGGAGAGTTTAATAAAAACAGGTTTGGAAGGTAAAGGGGTTCCCAAAGATCAGATCAATTTTATTCTGCAAGAAGTTCATACAGAAATTAATAAACATGTTATTCCTAATGGTGAAGCGCGTGATTTAGCGCTAAAAAAAGTATTTCATACATTAGCGGAAAAAGGTAAGGAATTAATTCCGGGTGCTTCCGCTGAAGCCATTGAAAAAGAACTGACAGAGGGCTATGCAAAAGCCAGAGAAAGTGCGACAAAGCTGACAAATCTCTATAACGAGGAAATTGACAAACAAATTAGCCAAGGAAACGGCAATATCATGCGTGCCGATATTAATGGCCTGCTAAAAGAAGTTATCGAAAACCCGCTGATTTATGGCTTTCAGAATACATTAGGCTATTCCTGTCCATATGGCGAGAGTGCCGCTGAATGCTCCTCCGATGATCCCGATTTTGTCAGAAAGTTTTTATTTTCTGACAACTTCCACCCAAATCCATTGGCACATGAAATTGAGGGGCAATACATGACCTCTATCTTTATTGCCCCCACGCAGGTCATGGCACTGGCTCAGGCCAACCGTGCTCCGGTTAAAAGTGCCCTCTCTTCCCTTGACGGCCACCTGCAACAACTGCGCAATGGCGGCAATGAACAGGGCAAAATCGGTGTCTTTGGCGGCTATAGCGGCAGCCAGAACAAAACCTTTACGCTCGGTGGCGATTATCAGCTTATCGATAACCTGCTGTTAGGTGCCATGTACTCAAACTATACAGACGAACGAACTCCGGCGGCTAACTTCACCTATGAAGGGCATGGTCATGTTCTGACCGCTTATAGCTTGTGGAATTACTACAATAACGGCTGGCTGAGTGGCGATTTTCACTATTCACGCACCAATTATGACACCCTGACCCGTAACATCCAGCTTGGGGAAGCGACGCGCAGGGAAACCGGTGCGACCACCGGTAAACAGTGGGGAGCACGGATTACCGCCGGTTGGGATATCCCGGTGACTCGCTACCTGACCACCAGCCCAATCGTTCAGTATGCCTGGGATAAAGGTGAAGTCGATGGCTACCGCGAATCCGGCAACAGTAGCTCTTCCATGCATTTTGCTGATCAGGACTACACCTCCAAAGTCGGCACACTGGGTTGGCGAGTCGATACTAAACTGGGGCGTTTTAATCCTTATGCCTCTGTTCAGTTCAATCACCAATTTGGTGATACAAGTTCTAAGCTGAGTGGTGCCATTAACTCTTCCAAAAAGACTTTTGAGATGGAAAGTGGCAAACAGAGCACCAATTGGCGGCAATACACGCTCGGCATGAACGCAAATTTCACCAATAATGTACGTGGTTTTGCTGCCGTCACCCGTAATGACGGCAATACGCAAGATCCTACCTACAATTTCAGTTTGGGCATCAACGCCAGTTTCTAATTCAGTACTCAGGGACGCAAGGCAGTCAATAGGGCTGCCTTGCATTTTTGTTTACCTACCGTTTAATTCTGTTACGTAAACGTTAACCATTCGTTTAATTTTCGTATATGCAGATAGAAGTAATATCGGACTGAAACAATCAGAAAATCAGCCATCAATCGATGAGAAATGAGTTAGTGCTCTTTTAAATCAAGGTGTTGGCTGGCATTAACCTAATGCGCTGTCTTTTCAGGAGAACGATATGAAAAAAGCCCTCTTTTTGGTATCAGCCACCACTGCACTATTATTAGCCAACTTCATGACAAATTCGTATGCCTATGACAATGTGACTGTTTTTGGGGATAGTTTGAGTGATGGAGGAAATACTATTCTCGGAAAATTCACATTCACAACAAATGACGAAGATCCTGAACTCTACGATGATTATATCACCCGCGAACTCGTTCATAAGAAACTAAAGCCCTCCCAAAATGGCGGAACCAATTATGCGTACGCAGGCGCAACTGCGAATGATTCAGATAATCTATTCATACACTCAACGCAAAGACAGCTCGATGATTATTTGCAAGCACACTCTGGGCGAGCTGATCCTAATAGTGTGTACATACATTGGGTGGGCGGCAATGATGTAAAGGACGCCATTGTGAAATATTTCGATCAGGGTGATAAGGATGGGGCACAACAGAATATTAATGATAGTTCCGCATCCGCAGCATCACAGATCAATCAACTTGCTAAGGCTGGCGCGGGTTTGATTATTGCACCGAATGTTCCCGATATTGGTACAACACCCAAGATTATGGAAAAGGTACTTAAAGGCGCTTTAGGAAAAAGCCAGATATCCGAAGAAGAGATAAAAAAAATTCTGCAACAAGTTCATGAAGCCATCAACAAATACCCGACCCCCAATAAGGAAATCAGAGATAAAGTGCTTCAGGGGGTTTTTGAAAAGATTGCTGAAGGAGCTTCTCCTGAAGATCCAGATAAGGCTAAAGAAATTTATCGCCAATTGCTTGATGCTTATAATAATGCCAGCAAAACAGCGTCCCAATTTTCCGACCAATATAACCAACAAGTAGAAAACCTGCTCGGTAACGGTAATATCCTGCGTGCCGATGTCAATAAGCTCTTACATGAAATTATCGAGAATCCAACCATTTATGGTATTTCTAATACGCTGGGTTATGCCTGCCCGTATGATATATGGGCTTCGTCGTGTGATTCTTCCGATCCTGGCTTTGATAAAAGCCAACCCTACTTGTTTTCCGATAGTTTCCACCCGACACCTGACGCACACAAAGTCATCGGCCAGTATATTATGTCGATCTACACAGCGCCTTTACAGGTGCGGGTATTGAACTCTGTCAACCGCATCCCCGTCACAACGACCCTTAGCTTACTTGACAGTCACCTGCAACAGCTTCGCAATAATGGTAATGCCCAAGGTAAGGTTGGCGTATTCGGCGGTTATACAGGCAATAACAATAGTACCCTGACATTGGGTGGTGATTATCAATTAGCGGATAATTGGCTATTGGGCACCACCCTTTCACGTTACAAAACAGAACAAGATGTCACATCTCATTTCAATTATGCCGCGACGGGTCATATTATAACCGCTTACACACTCTGGAACTACTATGACAATGGATGGTTGAGCGGCGATGTGCATTATTCACGCACCCATTACGATAACCTGTCACGTTCCATCCAGCTTGGAGCAGCGACGCGCAGGGAATCAGGTTCAACGATGGGCAGGCAATGGGGCTGGCGTATTACGGCTGGCTGGGATATCCCCATCACGCGTTACCTGACCACCAGCCCAATCATCCAATATGCCTGGGACAACGGAAGTATTGATGGTTATCGTGAAACGGGTAACAACAGCACCACCATGCATTTTGGCGATCAAAACTACCATTCCAGAGTGGGTTCGGTGGGCTGGCGAGTCGATACAAAATTGGGATATCTCAATCCTTATGCCTCTATCCTGTTCAATCACCAATTCGATGATGAACGTTATACTCTTCGCAGCGCGATCAATTCTACCAAAACAAGTTTCGTACTACCGGGCGAAAAACAGGATAGAAATCGCATTCAATACACCGTCGGCGTCAATGCTAACCTGACCGATAATTTCCACGCATTTGCCGCTGTATCGCATGAAAAAAATGATAATGGGCCGAATCATAACTACAATTTCAACCTCGGTTTCAATGTCAGCTTTTAATATGCAGAACATTTAACCAGAAAAGATAAGGCGGTCACCATTGCCGCCTTATCTTAATTCACCGAATGCTAACATTTAAAATTATCACGGATGTCGATGTTTTTTACGACGATAACGTTCATCGTAATTCTTCAACCACCAATACTTATCGGTCACCTGTTCCCGACCGCCAATACTGGCCCCGACCAGCCAAATAAATGCGCCAATAAACAACCCCATTAATGAAAGGCCGGTCAAAAATTCAGAGAGATCAAAATTGAAGATATGGCTCAGCAATACATAAGCCAGACTCACCAGCATTGCCGCCATTCCTGCACCCATGAGGATATTGCCAAAAACAAACGCCTTTTCACGTCTCATAACCAACCTCCAATACTTTTTGTGAACGCTAATTTGCACATACAACGAACGCAAAAGCACGAAAGTAGACATCTTCTTTGTAATTGAATTATAGCCTTATCATATAAAAGGTTATTGCGGCAGCGATCACAAGCCGTACAAATTTAAGCCTAATTTTTTACATTCCGGCAAAATAATATTTGTTAAGAAAGGACATAATGAGTTTTGTACTCAAGCTTTGAGATAGGTAAACTAATCTCCTTTTTGTTCTATTGCCAATAAGCGAACCTAAACTGTGAGTAACATAAAATTAATCGTTGGCCTGGCAAACCCTGGGGCTGAATATGCACAGACCAGACATAATGCCGGAGCATGGTTTGTCGATTTATTAGCACAACGCTATCACCAACCCCTGAAAGAAGAGAGTAAATTTTTTGGGCTTACCGCCCGCATTAACATTAACGGGCAGGATATTCGTTTGCTGGTGCCAAGTACTTTCATGAACCTCAGCGGTAAATCTGTCCTTGCCCTTGCTGGGTTTTATCGCATTCAACCGGATGAAATCTTGGTTGTACATGATGAGCTGGATCTACCACCGGGTGTGGCAAAAATGAAACTGGGTGGCAGCAATGGGGGTCATAATGGCCTGAAAGATATTCAGAATAAACTGGGTAATAATCCTAACTTTCATCGTCTGCGGATCGGCATTGGTCATCCGGGCGATAAAAACAAAGTCGTGGGTTTCGTCCTTGGCAAGCCCTTGGCTTGCGAACAAAAACTGATTGATGATGCCATCGATGAAGCATTGCGCTGTACCGACATCCTGATTAAAGACGGCATGAGTAAAGCAATTAACCGCCTGCATGCGTTTAAAGCCAGCGCCTGACAGGGAGTACATGGCACTGTGGGCTATTGCATGTATAATAGCGCCAATTTTGTCTAACTCACCGACAAGCATATTGCTCGTTGGTTTATAAGTGATTTAAGGTGATAAAAATATGGGATTCAAATGCGGTATCGTTGGCCTGCCTAACGTTGGGAAATCTACATTATTCAATGCGCTGACCAAAGCAGGTATCGAAGCAGCAAACTTCCCGTTCTGCACTATCGAGCCAAACACCGGTGTTGTGCCGATGCCAGATCCCCGTCTCGACCAATTGGCTGAGATTGTTAAACCACAACGTATTCTGCCAACCACGATGGAATTCGTGGACATTGCCGGTCTGGTAAAAGGCGCGTCAAAAGGTGAAGGCTTGGGTAACCAATTCCTGACCAACATTCGTGAAACCGAAGCCATCGGCCATGTCGTGCGCTGCTTTGAAAACGACAACATTATCCACGTTTCTGGCCAAGTTGATCCTGCTGCTGATATTGACATTATCAACACTGAACTGGCGCTGTCGGATCTGGATACCTGCGAGCGCGCTATCCACCGGATACAGAAGAAAGCCAAAGGTGGCGATAAAGACGCGAAAGCAGAACTGGAAGTTCTGGAAAAATGCCTTCCCCACCTTGAACAAGCCGGCATGCTGCGCGCTTTGGATCTGAATGCAGAAGAAAAAGCCGTCATTCGCTACCTGAGCTTTCTGACTCTGAAACCCACCATGTATATTGCCAACGTCAATGAAGACGGTTTCGAGAATAACCCACACCTTGATACCGTCCGCGCCATTGCGGAAAAAGAGGGTTCTGTCGTTGTTCCGGTTTGTGCGGCGATTGAAGCGGATATTGCCGAGCTGGAAGATGCCGACCGCGAAGAATTCATGGCGGAATTGGGTCTTGAAGAACCGGGTTTGAACCGGGTTATTCGCGCCGGTTATCAATTGCTGAACCTGCAAACTTATTTTACTGCGGGTGTGAAAGAAGTGCGTGCCTGGACGATCCCTGTCGGTGCAACCGCTCCACAAGCAGCGGGTAAGATCCACACCGATTTTGAAAAAGGCTTTATCCGTGCCCAAACTATTGCGTTTGAAGATTTCATCACTTACAAAGGCGAACAAGGGGCAAAAGAAGCCGGTAAAATGCGCGCAGAAGGGAAAGAGTATATCGTTAAAGATGGCGATGTGATGAATTTCTTGTTTAACGTCTAATCGTTTCTCTTGTCTCAACGTATTTCAATAAAATCCACGCAATGGCGTGGATTTTTCTTATCATCATGATTTTTAAAAGATAAGGAAATAAAAAATGGATGAATCACATCACCAATCCGATAGAGAAATCGAAATCCAGTTACAACAATTGGCAGGCAAAGTAGCGACATTAGCTCGACCCAATACCCATGCGGTAAAAACAGCAATTCCCCAACTGACGCTTTGCCATCTGGAACAGCCCACAGATCCCATTGGCTGGTTGTATGAACCGAGTATTATGGCTTATGGGTCATATTTTAGTTATCAATTCAGCAAAAGATTTTGGCGAATCAAAAGGAGAGCTAAATAACACCTTAACCGAAATTATTAAAGATCACCTGACAGAAACAGGCCATGATATTCAGGTTACCCATGTCGATAAAGGCTATAACATTGCCGCAGAGGTGGATAAATTTCTTTGGGCGGATAGCATTATTTATCAAATGCCGGGTTGGTGGATGGAAGCCCCGTGGATTTTAAAGCAATATGTCGATGAAGTTTTTAGTGCTGGCCGCAGTACCCTGTTTAAAGATGATGGACGAACCCGTCATGATCCTGCCAAAAAATATGGTTCAGGTGGCCTAATACAAGACAAAACTTATATGTTTTCGGTAACCTGGAATGCACCTCTGGAATCATTTGAAGATCCCAATCAATTTTTTGAAGGAAAAGGCATTGACAGTGTTTACTACCCTTTCCATAAAGCAAACCAATTTTTAGGGATGTCTCCACTCCCAACATTTGCTTGCTATGATGTGATAAAAAACCCACAAGTTTCTCAATACATTAAACAATTAAAAAAACACTTATCGACATTTTTTAATTAAAGATCATATATATCCATTTGTATATCAAGTGGATATTTTAGCTTCCAAACAAATCAAGCCCACTAAAAATATATTTACATCTCTTTTGCTCTCATTTCCCACAACATAATGAAAAAACACACTATTACTATTTTTTTGTAAAAAATAAAAACAACATATAAACAAAATGAAAGAACAAATAGCCAAAAAACCAGAACACTTGTAAAAATAATCATGTTGACATAAGCAATCACGTTAATGTTAACACTATACATATTGTTAATCTTTATGTTTTATTGATGTTAATCTCTAACTTTATGAGGTATAAACCATGAACAGAAAATTAGCTGCTTGTATACTTTCATTAATACTGGGAACAATTGTTACCGCTAACGCAAATGCGCTAATCGCTAATAGTTTTGATAACCCTATTAAATCGTCTTTAGCAAAAATATGTCATTTAATACCTTTTGAAGGCACCATCTTAAAGATAGCCAGAACCATTTGCTTATAATTCTACGTTAACATTTTACAGATAAAAAACAAGGATATTCAGTCAGTCAAGGAGTATCCTTGCCATGATTCAATTCAATTTCAGGCTCTGCTTTTAAGACACTCCACAATATTTATCATAACTCATGGGTTATCACACTTAATTTCGTTGAAAACCGTTAAGTAACTCAACTAAGTTAGAGGTAAATAACTTAAAATTACTCCAAAATGATACATCATTATCTTCCGTCAAATTGAGCGTTTTCCTTTTCAGGGGTTTCGATCATTTAATTTACTCCCCACTATTTATTAACCTCTATTTTTTATTATTTTTCCATAAGATAATAAAAATGTTTTTATTTTGTAAACAAAGCATAAACACAATAAAAAGAACGATAGCCAAGAACCCAGAACATTTGTAAGAATGAATCTGTTGACATAAACAACCCTGTTTCTGTTAACACTATCGACGTCGCTAATATTTAGATTTTATTTATATTAATCTCTAATCATATGAGGTGAAAAATATGAAAAGAAAATTAGCTGCTTGTATACTGTCATTAATGATAGGAACAATTGTTACTGCTAATGCAAATGCATTAGCTTGTGAGATATTTACTAACACCATAAAAATCCACTGCAAAAACCTCTGTAATAATGCACCTAACAAAATTTTAAGGGAATTTTGCCTGTAACTTAGCAATAAATAAAAAGAATGTCATTATTTAATTCTAAACCATGTTATTATTTTACAGCGTGAAATTTAAGTTTTTACTTGAAAATAATGGTTAAACAAAACCTTAAATATAATAGCCGGGAGCTTTTTAAGCTAACTTATTGAAATAAATATGTAATAAAAAGCTCCCACTATCATTTATCTTCATCAATGGATTACCATACCCAATTACACTAAAAATCCTCAAGGAATTCAACTAAGACTGGATTAAATAATTCAGGCGCTTCCCAGAACGGTGCATGACCAACATTCGCCAAATTGAGCACTTTTCCGTGCCAAAGGTTTCGGTAATTCAATCCATTGATATAATCAAAATTAATATAGGGATCATCTGCCCCATTAACAATCGCTAACGGTATTTCACTGGTTTCAGCCAATAATTTTTGATCGGTTGCCTGAGGAGAAAGAAACGCCTCAAACATATATTGCCGTGCCAATCCATCTGTCCTTACCACCGCTTCAACAATAAAAGGTTCTTGAAATCCATTCATCCCGTAAGTATCAGAGACAAAATGCTTAATATCTTCCTCAGTAAATTCCGCTTTGCCGGCAAGCCCCAAGCCAGGGCGAAAACCAAGAGCCACGTTATTCGCGCCCGCTGCTACCGGCGGAGTACCACAAATCATCAAGCCAATCATTTTAGGGAATAGGGCCAACATTTCCAACCCAATATGCCCCCCCAACGACCAGCCCAAAACCACGACTCTGTTAATGCCTATTTTTTCCAGTACCTCAATAACCGTGTGGGCATAAGCAGGCATTGAATAAGCTTGACGTGGTTCAGTCGCATTTGATGACAAACCGTGTCCAGGTAAATCTAACGCCACAACCCGATACTTTCCTTTTAACTGATTAATTTGATGACGAAAGACTTCTTTACAACTGGAATTGCCATGAATTAACAACACAGGCAATCCATTACCGCCACTATCGATTACCGAAATACCGGCATAACGAGTTTTAATATTATAGTTACGTGTGGTAGCCATTATTCTATCTCCTCAAAAATCAATAACAGATTAGTTTAAGGAAGCTATTGAATTAGCTTACAAAGCATTAATATTAAACCATCATAAAACAACAGAGATTTTTATTGTTTTGGCTTTCTCTAAAGTGAATATGATATTTGTTCATAAAACCTGATTTTTTTATCCCCTGCAAGATTATACAGGGCATTTCTTTCACTTAAAATCTATCAGTGACTTCATATTTTTCGTTTATTTTTTTACGGTATACAAAACACCTATCACAAATTTTCAACATGAAACTCTGATCCAGACAGGTAATGTTGTATACAAGCTAATGCAAATAGTTAGCCTCTATTTATGACACAACATCATCGGGTAATCACATTATGACAATAAAAAATATGGCTTCCTCAAAAGTAAAGCTCCTATTAACGGCTATGATCGCCATTGCCCTGGTTATCATGGCCATGACAGGAAAAATAGAAAATACTAATAGACGTTTTCTCTCCGTAGCAACGGCGTCCACAGGCGGAACTTATTACCCAATGGGCGTGGGCTTAGCCAATATCTGGAGTCACCATTTGAAACAGGAGGATATTCAGGTTACAGGGCAATCCTCAGCCGGTTCGATTGAAAATATTGATCTACTCCAGAAGAATGAAGCTCAACTCGCTATTTTACAGAGTTTGATCGCCGTCGAAGCCTATCAAGGAGTGCGAAATTTCAAAAACCACCCTTATCAGGATCTGCGTTCTATCTCTGTTCTTTGGCCGAATGTAGAACACTTTGTGTTATTAGACGATAAAATCAAGGATGGAACACTAAACGATATTACCGGAACACGTTTTTCTGTCGGGCCACAAGCCAGTGGGACTGAACAATCTACCTTGATTATTCTGCAAGGTGTTAACCTCAGCAAACAAAATATCCGTCCAGAATATCTTGGTTATGGTGATACGGTTTCAGCCATGCGGGATGGTCGTCTTGATGGTGGCGCCTTACCTGCCGGTGTACCGGCATCGGCCGTCACAGATATGTATGCCAGTGGCGTTCCTGCCCGTATTCTAAACGTCACCGATGAACAACTGGAAAAGATTAACACTATCGCCAATTCATGGTTTCGCTTCGTCATTCAACCAAAGACTTATCCACGCCAAACACAGCCCATCCAAACGATTGCGCAACCCAATATTCTGATGACAACCTGCAAAATAGATGAAAAAACCATCTATGAATTAACTAAAGTGATGTTTGAAAATCAGAAGGAAGTCCATCAAATCCACAGCTCCGCGAAATATATTCTGCCCGAAAACGCATTGAAAGGGGTTTCCGTTCCATTACATCTTGGTGCCTATCAATATTATCGCGAGATTGGCCTGAATATTCCGAACTATCTTGTCCCTCCAGAACTAAAATCTGCGGACAAACAACCATGATTTTTGACCTGACACCCTAAAATTCAACCTGATTTTCCATGTTATTGGCCATAATATTATGGAGTCACCATGAATACTGATAATAAAACGCCATCCACGATTGAACCAAATAACATTGAGCTGGATAAAGAAGCAGGATCAGGCAACCGCCATTTAACCGGCCTCTATTTGAAGCTTACAACGATACTTGCCATCGCCATTTCCCTTTATGCTATCTATGCCAATGCGTTATCCAATACGCAGGAATTTTACCGCAATGCGATATTTCTCGCGGGTATTTTGAGCTTAGGTTTTATTCTGTTCCCCATTTCTCAACGTTATTCAACCGCCAAATTCAATTATTGGGATTACTTTTTTATTTTGCTCACCTTGGTCAGTTATGGATATTTTTATTTTACTTACACTGACTTGCATGTTGTCCGCAACAGCATTCCCAATACCACTGATTATGTGATGTCTGTGATGGGTATCGCGGTATTATTTGAGGCAGCAAGGCGCACGACCGGCTATTTCATACCGGGTTTATCCCTGTTTGCCATTATCTATGCCCTGTTCGGAGAGTATTTTATGGGTATTTTCGGGCATGCCGGATTTTCACTTGAGCGCCTATTATTTCGCTTATTTATGACCAGCGAAGGTATTTTTGGTATTACCCTCTCCACCGCATCAACGGCAATCATGGTTTTTATCCTGTTTGGCGCTTTCTTAAGTGTCAGCGGTGCGACAGCATTGTTCAATGACCTTGCGATGGCAATAGCCGGACGCCGCCGCGGTGGGCCTGCTCAGGTTGCGGTCATTTCCTCCGCCCTGACCGGATCACTGAGTGGCAGCGCGGTCGCCAATGTTGCTACAACCGGCACCTTCACCATTCCACTGATGAAAAATATCGGCCTGTCTCCCCGTTTTGCCGGCGCTGTTGAAGCAGCGGCATCAACAGGCGGCATGATCATGCCACCGATTATGGGCGCCGCTGCCTTTATTATGGCGGGTTTTTTGGGCATTTCTTATACCACCATTGTGATTGCAGCCATCATTCCGGCACTGCTCTATTACGCCGCCCTGATTATTGCTATTGATCTGGAAGCCAAAAAACAAGGATTGCAAGGTGTCAGCAAAGAAAATATTCCCCAAGTCAAAACGGTTCTAAAATCCCGTGGCCTGTTGTTACTGCCGCTATTTATCGTGATCGGGACGTTATTAGCCGGAAAAACACCTATTTATGCCGGTTTTCTCGGCATTATCGCGATTATCCTCGCAAGTTGGATCACACCAGATACTTCCGTGCGCATGACGCCCAAGAAAATTGCCGCTGCCCTCAATGAAGCTGCCCGTGGTGCGATTCAGGTCACCGTTGCCTGTGCCGCCATTGGCGTGATTATCTGTGTTGTCACCATGACAGGCATTGGCTCGACACTCGCTTTCAATATTGTCTCCCTGACCGACAACACACTGTGGATGATCCTGCTGGTTGTTATGGTTGTTTGTATTGTCCTCAGCATGGGGCTGCCTTCAACGGCCTTGTATATCGTTGTTGCCGTGACAGTGTCACCGATATTAATCAAAGCGGGGGTTTTACCCTTAGCCGCTCACTTCTTTGTTTTCTGGTTTGGCGCACTTTCTAATATTACACCGCCTGTCGCACTTGCCAGTTATACGGCTGCCAGCATTGCCCGTGCTGATCCCATACAGACTTCGTGGAATGCCGTCTATCTGGCGCTGCCAGGATTTATCATTCCCTTTATTTTGGTGTATAACCCGGCATTATTGATGCAAGGCAATGACTTAAACGCCCTGTCCATTGGATATATGATCCTGACCGCCCTGATTGGCATCTATTCGCTTTCCATTGCCAGCGCTAATTTTTGGATGTACAAAACCCATTGGTTAGAGCGAATTCTCTTCGCTATTGCCGCAATCCTGTTAATCAAACCAGGAATGATCACAGATCTGGCCGGGGTGATATTGATTGTCGCCGCAGGTGTTATGCACTTCTTTCGCAATAAATCGGTTACGCAATAAATCGGTTACGCAATAAATCGGAACGTGTAAAAACAAAAATAATGAGGAACATCCTAAAAATGTATGACGTCATTATCATTGGTACAGGATTAATCGGGCTTGGCACCGCCAATGCCTTGCAAGAACAGCATCCGCACCTGCGCTTGCTATTGTTAGATAAAGAAAATGGCGTGGCGGCACACCAAAGCGGCCATAACAGCAACGTTGTGCACTCCGGCATTTATTACACTCCAGGCAGTTTAAAGGCACGGCTGGCGAAACAGGGAAACCGCTCAATATATGCGTTTTGTCAGCAGCACGGATTATATTACGACCGTTGCGGTAAGGTGATTGTTGCAACGCAATTCAAGGAGTTGCCTTTGCTGGAAAATATCTATCAGCGAGGATTGAAGAACGGCCTTGACGTTAGCCTGCTTTCGCAAGCCCAATTGAAAGAGCGTGAACCTTATGTCAACGGCCTTGAGGCACTATTGGTGCCGGATGCCGGGATCGTGAATTACCCGGAAATTGCCGCCAAATTGGCTGAAATTATCCAGACCAGAGGTGGCGAACTTCATTATCAACAGCAAGTACAAGGTATTTGTGAGCATCATGATTATGTTGAGATACAAACTCAGCAAACCCATTATCAGGCAAAATGGTTAGTGAATTGTGCCGGATTGCACAGCGACAGAATTGCCAAACTGGCAGGCTATGAAACAGGGATGAAAATCGTCCCCTTCCGCGGTGAATATTATGTTTTAAATAACCGTAAAAATTATCTGGTCAATCACCTGATTTATCCCGTGCCCAATCCCGATTTCCCTTTTCTCGGCGTTCATTTTACGCGAATGCACAATGGTAAACGGGATGTTGGCCCCAATGCTGTACTGGCCTTTAAGCGTGAGGGATATCACAAGACAGACTTCAATCTACGGGATATGGCAGAGGTACTGGCTTACAAAGGATTCTGGAAAATCGCCACCCGTTATTTCTGTGAAGGCATGGCCGAAATGCGACGCTCCTTTTCTCGCTCGCTTTTTACTGAAAATGCCCGCCAGCTTATTCCTGATTTGCAGCCAGAAGATATTACACCAGGGCCAGCCGGTGTTCGCGCCCAAGCACTTACCACCGATGGCAAATTAGTGGATGATTTTCACTTCGTGAAAGGTCGCCGTTCACTGCATGTTTGCAATGCACCTTCACCCGCAGCCACGGCGTCAATGGAGATTGGCCGAGAAATAGTGAAACGATATTTTATTGAACTGTGAGGAGGAATGCATTTTAAACTGACAGATACCGAAGAAAACGGTAGCTGTCAGTTACGCCAGTAATGTAATAACAAGAAAGCTAGAAATGGTACTGTAATCCAAGATCTATGCTGTAGTTTCGGTTTTCAATTCCGATAGAATCGTCGCCTAACTCATTGGTGTAGCCAGTATCATAATAGATGAGTTTTGTTTTGCCTTTACCTTCACGATATTTATTCCAGGTAAATGCCGTATAGATCTTTGTATTTTGATTTAAATAATAACCGGCATCGATACTGGCACCATAATAACGAACCTTATCCGATTTCTGGGGCAGAGTTAAACGACGCATATAATGCTCGTCGTTGCTTCGGGCTTTTACCCACGGGCTATATTTCAGTAACAGGTTAAATTCAAAATCCTGATAACGATACTGCCCGGTTAACCCAATATAGGGCAAACTAAATTTTTGTTTATAGCCCACCCCTGCCATCCCAGAAGGAAATTCCCCGATATTAGCGCCATTATCATAGATATAATGTCCACCATAAGCCGTCCAGCTAAAACGTGTTTCCTGATAACCCAATACACCACCCAATTTGTAATTGGGTTGTTTGATTAGCCAACCGGCGGCATTTAAATCAAATTCATTGGCATCATTCAAGGAAGTATCTGGGCTGGTTGACCAATGAGTCCAATGGCTTTGGTTTACATCCAACCAGTCATAATCATCCATTTTGCTATTGCGAGATGATAATTTAACCCAACCACCCCCATTCACGGTTAATCTGTCAAGAGGCTCCCAGGAAACTTTGCCTCTGGCAATCAGGGCATCACCTATTTTCCAATTCAATTGACTGCTTTTGTATTTCGGGTCTTCGGAATATCCATAGAGATGTTCATTAGATTCGCCTTTCAGCCAGCCAAGCCCAAGCATAAAAGAGACACTATTATCTCCCCAATAATATTGTGATGACGCAGGTTGTGCCATAATTCCAAAAGATAAAGTGACTAATGGAATTACTATCAAGTTTTTAATCATACTTATCATTACCTTATCAGAACAAAAGCTGAGTATTTCTATTTCCTGTTATCTGACAACAACTCACGGCTAAAAGAGATAATTTCTTTAACTATCAACAAAGGAAATAATAATATTTGTGTCATATTACTTTTATCGTTATATGTTCATAGATTAAGATTATACGCTTTTAGCTATTTTTCATTTTTTAGGCAGGATTTTTTGATTAAAACTTTTAACTATTGGATTTTAATAAATAAAATTCAACAGCCTGTTATAAAAACAGGCCGCTTATATATTGGTTTTCAACGATGATCCCGTTCACCCTATCGGGCGTAAATCGACCCATAACAACTGACTATCTGCAACCAGTGGCTTAATTACCCCTTCCCTAATATCCGGCAACCACCATGCACCTTGGCCAAAAGCAAGCTGGACACAATTTGCGCCTGCCATTTCCCAACGCCCTTTTAAAACATAGAGTACACCGCTGTGTGATGTTGGCAGTAAACGTTCCTCAGAAATGACTGAAACCTCAGAAGCCCAACATGAACGGCGAGTCATGATATTGAAACACTGAACGGGACCATCCAATAATTCCGCATGTCCCAGAATATCGCCAGAGAAATTAAATGGCGTCATCTTTTTCACCAACTCGTGTTCCAGAAACCCCGGACTGGTCAAGCGGATACCCTTCCCTTTTAATAAAATGATTGTGCGTTCAATATCAGGAAATTGCCCCACTACTCCGCTTTGATGGAGGGTCGTAAAACAGGCTCGCCAGGCAAAATCATCAGACACAGGCCAGCAAACAATATCCCTTGTTTCGCCTTTCCCTTCAGACCATTGCAGCCTTGGTAATGTTGCATAATCGAAACATTTTATTTTCATGCCACTCCCTCACCACTTTTATATTCTGTTTACAAAGCCAAAAGATAATCAGCATCAAAATGTTAATAGGCACATTGGCAAATAATTTCTCTTGCGACAATATCAAAGTCGTTGAAGTGTGATTGATTACCCGCATTCCTTTAAAAGCTGATGGCACAGCTTCCCCAATTCCTTCATTGCCAAAGCCTGCGTTTCATTCCAGGCAAACGAAGTATTCAGGCGAAAAGCATGATCAAACTGAGCGCTGGTGGAAAACATACTACCGGGCGCAATACTGATATGCTTTGCCAACGCCAGTTGATAGAGCCGGTGAGTATTAAAAGGTGGTTCAAATTCCAGCCAAAGAAAATAACCACCCCGTGCGCTGTTGACTTTCACGGATTGGGGAAAGTATTCACTGATTGCCCATAGCATCCGGCTTTGCCGCTGTTCCAACTGCCGCCTTAATCGACGCAAGTGATTGTCATACCCTCCCTGCGCCAGATAATCCGCAATGGCCAACTGGGTTGGGGTACTGGCAGATACCGTGCTCATCATCTGGAGTTGCTGAATTTTCTTTGCGTGTTTACCTGCTGCAACCCAACCTACCCGATAACCGGGGGCAAGGCATTTTGAGAATGACGCACAGTGCATAAAATTATTTTCTGTATCCCAGGCTTTTATGGGTGCCGGAGGCTCCTGCTCGAAATACAATTCGCCATACACATCATCTTCAACCAAGGCAATCTGGCTGTGATTCAAAATCTCTACCAATCGCTGTTTATTTTCGGGCGGCATGGTGCTACACAACGGATTTTGAAAACGCGACATCAACCAACAGGCTTTTATGGGATATTTCTGTACAACCTGCTGCAACGTATCCAAATCAATACCCGTGAGCGGATCGGTTTTAATGGCAATGGCTTTCAAACGTAACCTCTCTATCGCCTGTAGCGCGCCATAAAAAGCAGGCGATTCAATCACCACCCAATCACCCGGCGAAGTGACGGATTGCAAACTGAAACTTAATGATTCCATTGCGCCGGCAGTAATGACAATTTCATCAGGGGAAACATGAATACCGTGGGCGGCATAGCGACGGGAGATATTGCGCCGTAACTTTTCATTGCCCGGCGGCAGATTTGCCAGCGAACTGTGTGGAACGAAACGGCGGGCAACGGAAGCCAATATTTTTGACAATTTAGGCTCGGCCAATAAAGAGGGATCAGGAAATGCCGAACCGAAAGGAATAATTTGCGGATCTTTGCATGCCTGCAAAACATCAAAAATAGATGCACTGATCTCCACGTTTTCAGTTAAATTGAGTTCTTTTCCTCCCTTTGCCGCCGCAAAAGGTTTTAATCGGGGGGCAACATAATATCCTGATTGTGGACGTGCCACTATCCATCCTTGACTTTCCAGCAACTGGTAAGCTTGTAGCACCGTCATCAAGCTCAAACCCGACGATTTCACCGATTCCCGCAGTGACGGTAATCTATCCCCCACTTGCCAAATATCGTCCTCTATTTGTTGGCGGATCATGCCAGCCAATTGTTCGTAACGCGTCATATGCTTGGCCCTTGCTTAAACTGTTATAGGTATTTAGCAAAAAATTTTCAGTATTATACTCATCATACTTCAAGATGCACTTTTTCCTCTAAACTCGCGTTTCAAGCTAATTTAAGCTAGCATCTGCGCCCTTTTTGAAATTTTCCACGCTTAAAAATGAGGAAACTTATGTTCATCGGTTTTGACTATGGCACATCAAATTGCGCGGTAGCAGAAATGATCGGCGATACACCGCAGCTTATTGCTATCGAAAATGCTAACTTTTATATGCCTTCTGCTCTGGCTGCACCGAGCCGAGAATCCGTTTCCGAGCATTTATTTCGCCACTGGAATATCAGACCAAACAATCAAGCGGGTAAGCAACTGCTTCGTCGTGCGGTTGCTGCAAACCGTGAGGAAGGCATCGAACTTTTACCCGCAGATATCGTATTTGGGCAACAAGCATTAACGCGGTATTTGGAAGATCCCCAAGATATTTACTACGTTAAATCCCCGAAATCTTTTTTGGGCGCAATGGGCTTAAGAGAGACCCAAATCAGCTTTTTTGAGGATCTGGTTTGCGCCATGATGGCTAATATCAAACAACAAGTCGAAGCCAATAAACAGCAAACTGTCGAAGATGTCGTCATTGGGCGCCCAATCAATTTTCATGGGCGTGGTGGCGATAAATCAAATCAACAAGCTGAAGGGATTTTACTTAATGCAGCAAAACGGGCAGGTTTTCGCCATATTGAATTCCAATTTGAACCCGTGGCAGCCGGTTTGGAATATGAAGCCACATTAACAGAAGATAAAACGGTATTGATCGTCGATATTGGCGGCGGAACAACCGATTGCTCCGTGATTCAAATGGGGCCAAGCTGGCGAGGTCAATTTGAACGCAATGACAGTTTACTGGCGCACACGGGGCAACGTATTGGCGGGAATGACTTAGATATTCATCTGACCTTCAAGCAACTGATGCACCCTTTTGGCTTGGGAAGCAAAGTTACCTCAGGTATTGAGATGCCATTGACCCAGTTCTGGAACCCGATTGCCATTAACGATATACAGTCTCAGAAAGAGTTTTACTCCCGCCAGAATTTTGCCGCATTAAAATCCTTGCACAGAGATGCCCAAGAACCCGAAAAATTAGCACGCTTATTGAAAGTATATCAAGACACACTGGGATACAGTCTTGTTCGCAGCGCGGAAAAAGCCAAAATTGCGCTTTCGGAGCAATTTGAACATCGCATTAAACTGAATCTATCTTCAGAAATTATTGAAGTGAATATTCAGCGCGATCAGATGATTGCCGCGATCGAATCCACCAAAGAGAAAATGGCGAAATTAGTCAGCGAAGCCGTGGTACAAAGTGGAACCCAACCCGATGTGATCTTTATGACCGGGGGTTCAGCCAGTTCGCCTGTTCTACGCCACACGGTTGAACAGGAGTTACCGGGGATTCCGTTGGTTGGGGGTAATTACTTCGGCTCAGTCACAACAGGTCTGGCACGCTGGGCAAAAATCTGTTTTGCTTAATTGCCATTGTCGTATTAGTGCGCGCTGACGTTTCCAGTTTACCTTCCTCCCGGCCTTGCTCGATACCCTGCCTGATACCTTGTTCAATACCTTGCCTGATACCCTGCTCGCGCCCTTTTTGCTCAAGCTCTTCTGCAATGGTCATCAACATTGTTTCATGCTCCGGAGATTGTTCAATCAATTGATGGACAAATGAACACCCGATTATACCCGCATCCGGTCAAGCAATCAGTCCCGTATCAACCCTATTTTCTTCTGGTAAACCCATACCAATATATCGGCCAACGATTTTCTTTACCCATGTTATTAATAAAAGAGGCAATCACAACAAGCGCCACGCTACCCATCAGCACAGGGGTAAAAAGAAAATCAAAACCAACCGCTTCTTGCCCGGCCAAAAATATAACCAACGGATTAGCTCCTGCGGGTGGATGGACAACTCTAAGCAGTTGCATCAACATAATGGCTATTCCCACCGATAGCGACATCACAATTAAAGCGTTTCCCAATGTATATAATGTGATAATCCCGACAGCCGTGGCCAGTAAATGACCGCCAATCACATTTCTTGGTTGAGCAAGCGGAGAAGCCGGAACCGCGAAGAGGATAACGCAAGTTGCCCCAAACGGAGCCATTAGCCACGGATACTCTGTTGTCTGACTTAAATAACTCAGTACCAAAATACCCAGAAACCCTCCCAATAACCCTTTAATTAATTGAATAAAATCTGGTTTTGGTGGTAAAACACCTCCCCCTCTCAATTTACTCATATTTGATTCTCCAGATAATTAATATGCACTATTATTCAGTCAGCATGATACAGTATGTACAGATCTGTTCACTCAATAAATAGTACAGACCTGTACACTCCAAAACAACCTTTCATTAAATAAGGTTATTAATCAAGGCTGATAGGAATAACGAAGAAAAATGACGATGAACAAAAAAGAACACATCTTAGATATTGCGGAATCACTGTTTAATGAATTCGGTTACAACGCAGTCGGCGTTGATTTGATTCGGGATAAAGCCAGTGTGTCAAAAACCTCTATGTATCGTTACTTCGGCTCTAAAAACAAGCTGATTGAAAGCCTATTAATGAGGAGACATAACAGATTTGAAGCGTCACTCAATCGCGTGGTATCGGTCTCAAAAGGAACGGAAAACAAGCTGGATGCGATCCTTGACTGGCATTTTTTATGGTTCCAATCCCCTGATTTTAAAGGATGCCTGTTTATGCACGCCTTGGCAGAATTTAAAGGCCATGACGAAACTATTGTCAAACAGGCTCAACAGCATAAAAAGTGGCTAAAAGCGCTCTTATCCTCTATTTTTCCCTCCAACCAAAAAGACGCTGAAACTAAAGCAGAAACGTTGATAACGTTTATCGAAGGCATGATAGTCCGGGCTGAATTTGGTGAGGTGACTGGCTGTGAACGAATTTACCGGATGGGAGCAAAAGCCATGCTCTGAGTTTCTCAAAATAAGGCAGCTTTAATCACTAATGACTTTATAGGGATCAACTTGGAGATCGGGGCTCATTATGCGTTAAATCTGCTTTTCATATAGATTGATATCAACAAGTCTTAGATCGTTGTATTTTACCGATACAACCTTGATATTACTTAGTTCATATTGAAGGAAATATATCCGACACAAGGCCGGATATAACATTAGATAAATTAGAATCCGAAAATTGGGTTATATTCAGGAGAGAACCCCAGCTCTTTAATCTTTCTATAAAAATCTATTACTTGATATTTCGAGTGAGCCTGAAAAATATGTCCGTTAGGAAGGAAAAAAATTGGCCTATCTTTGGCATCGAATCCAGGTCCATATGGATTCCCCGTCTCATCATTATGCCAGACTAGTTTTCCACCTTTATAACCTTCATTCTTAATTTCTTTATTTAAAGCATTAATAATCGTCATGCCAAAACAATGAACATTCCCCATGTTACCATGTTCTTCCGTTTTATTCTTCCACGTTCTTTCATGTTGCCCATTTTCCATTACTATTTTAGGTTTTAGAAAATCAAGGTTTGAATTCCCTTTAAGACGTTTCGGTGGCACTTGTAATGGCCTTATATTATAGTCTTGATTTTTACGTGGAATAATAGCAAAGAGATCATAGTCTGCAGTGATAGCTTCTAATCCAGATTCGGATGGAATTTTGATTGGTAAATTTTCATGTGGGTTAACCTCAACCCCAACCTCTGGAGGATTAGTCATTACTTTTACAACATTTTTATTAACGTCAAGTACCAATCCCCCATTCGGTTCAATAAAGAATTTTTGTTCTCCTCCTGGATATACTGCTGAATATTGTTGCTCTTTTATCTGTTTTAACTCTCCAGCTTTGCACAATTTATCTATTCTTTCTTTGCTAATCATTAAATTGACCGCTCGTGCCCCACGAGCTTTAGCATCATTAATCGCCTTATTCTGCTTATCATAAGAAGAAGTTGATACTTTAGAATATGTGGCATCCTCAGTAATAAAACCTGCAGTTGGTCCAGTAGAACTGGATTTGGCCTTCATATGGAAATTTTTAGAAGGATATCCATTTATTAATAGTTCTTCACCGTGTGGATTTGGTTCTCTTATTCCTATAATTACATTATACTTCTTTGACATTTTTAGGAATGCACTATAATACAAAAAATCCGAAGAGGAAGAGGAAGGGGGAAATTGGTGATTAATATCGTTGAGAGTCATACTCCCCCTCTTTGTAATATAAGAAAAATATTTTCATGATACTTTGTTATTCCTGTCACCATTAATAATAAATTATAAGTAAATTCATAATGATTGCAGACAATTAAATACAATGACCTCACATGACATATTGGAAATTATATTTTTATTTTTCATAAAAATACTCACTTAATCCAAAACTCACTTGAAGTCAATACTAAATAAAGGAACTCAATATGTTTATAGTCATGGACATATTATAATCCCTATGGGAGTTTTAGTTATATAACCTTTCCAGATAGACTGTCAAGCCCAAATTACCATGATATTTTATCAAAATTTTAAATAAGTTTCTTTAATATAAGAATATTCAATTAATACAAAAAAATTACATAAAATTTAATCCTATTTTCCATAAATCGAAAAATAAAATATTCTGCTCAATAATCACTTTCCATTTACTCCATTGTTCACAACACGTTCCATAACCACCCCAACTGTTATAGCCAACAAACAAAAAATTGTCACTATTATACCTCAAGCCCCTGTGTTCTACTTGTCTGCACCTTCTCACTTCGTTTATCCATATCCCCAATAGATTTCAATAAGAGGTCATTATGTTAGGGTTAAATGCCCTTGAGCTCGCAAGGATACAGTTTGCATTTACGGTTTCCTTTCACATTATCTTTCCTGCCATTACGATCGGTTTAGCCAGTTTTTTAGCAGTATTGGAAGGCTTATGGCTTAAAACACGTAATACGGACTACAAGACGCTATACCATTTCTGGTCAAAAATTTTTGCGGTTAATTTCGGGATGGGCGTGGTTTCCGGCCTGGTGATGGCCTACCAGTTCGGCACTAACTGGAGCTTCTTTTCTGACTTTGCCGGTACAATTACCGGCCCGTTGTTGGTTTATGAAGTACTGACGGCATTTTTTCTTGAAGCCGGATTCCTCGGCGTTATGCTGTTTGGCTGGCAGCGGGTTGGCGAAAGACTGCACTTTTTTGCCACCTGCATGGTGGCGCTCGGCACCATTATCTCGACATTCTGGATATTAGCTTCCAATAGCTGGATGCAAACACCGCAAGGCCATGAAATTATTAATAATCAAGTCGTTCCAATTGATTGGCTGGCGGTGATTTTCAACCCCTCTTTTCCCTATCGCTTGCTGCATATGGGCACAGCGGCATTTCTGGCCTCAGCATTTTTCATTGCAGCATCTGCCGCCTGGCATCTGCTGAAAGGCCATGATTCACCCGCCATGCGAAAAATGTTGTCAATGGCGATGTGGATGATCCTGATTATTGCGCCATTACAAGCCATGATTGGCGATATGCACGGACTGAATACACTAAAATATCAGCCCGTTAAAGTCGCCGCGATGGAAGGCCATTGGGAAAATCATCCCGGTGAAGCGACCCCACTGATCCTGTTTGGGATTCCCAACCAGAAAGCAGAAGAGACGCGGTATGCCGTCAAAATTCCCTATCTTGCCAGCCTGATCCTGACACACAGTCTGGATAAACAAGTGCCGGCACTGAAAGAATTTGCGCCAGAAGATCGCCCAAATGTCTTTATGGTGTTTTGGTCATTTCGCATCATGGTGGGACTGGGCGTTTTGATGATTGTGGCTGGTATCTGGGGGCTATGGCTGCGGCATAAAAAGCGCCTTTATGAGAATCGGTTCTTTCTCCGTTTTATGCTTTTGATGGCCCCTTCCGGCCTTATTGCGATTCTGGCGGGCTGGTTCACCACCGAAATTGGCCGTCAACCGTGGGTCGTCTATGGCTTAATGCGTACCCAAGATGCGGTATCCGCCCATGGCGAAATCCACATGAGTATCAGCTTACTGATTTTCTTTGTCGTCTATGCCGCCGTCTTCGGTATGGGTTACGCCTATATGATGAAACTCATCCGTAAGGGACTGCCACAAAACTCAAAGAAGGAGTCCGTCAATGGGCATTGATCTTCCTCTTATTTGGTTCCTGATCATCATATTCAGCACCCTGATGTATATCGTGATGGATGGTTTTGATCTGGGCATCGGTATTTTATATCCCACGATTAAGGGGCAAGCCGATCGTGATTTGATGATGAATTCCGTGGCTCCTGTCTGGGATGGGAATGAGACTTGGCTGGTGCTGGGCGGTGCCGGATTATTTGGTGCGTTCCCATTGGCTTATGCCGTGATTCTGGATGCACTGGCAATTCCGTTGACCATAATGTTATTGGGTTTGATATTTCGTGGCGTGGCATTTGAATTTCGCTTCAAGGCCACGCCAAAGCACCAACACGTTTGGGATAAGGCCTTTATTGTCGGTTCAATGCTCGCTACTTTTATGCAGGGTGTTGTTGTTGGGGCGGTTATTGCCGGTTTTCCCGTCGAAAATCGTGTTTATACCGGCAGCTATTTTGATTGGCTGGCGCCTTTTCCTCTATTTTGTGGCTTTGGCCTGATTATCGCTTATGCCTTATTAGGATGCGGCTGGCTGGTGATGAAAACCGAAGGTCATCTGCAACAACAGATGTCCCGTGTTCTGCGTCCCTTAACCTTGCTGATGCTAACGGTGATTGCCATGATCAGTATATGGACGCCACTCGCTCACCCAACAGTGGCTGAACGTTGGTTCAGCTTGCCAAATCTGTTTTTCTTTATGCCCATACCATTACTGGTATTAGGGTCAAGCTGGCAGCTATTAAAAGCGTCTCCAAACTCAAGCCATTACACCCCGTTTCTGACTGCACTATTACTGATTTTCATGGGTTTCACGGGATTGGGGATCAGTATTTGGCCGAACATTATCCCTCCCTTTATCAGCTATGAAGAGGCCGCCTCTCCGCCTCAGTCGCTCGGCTTTATGCTGGTTGGCGCCCTGTTTATCATCCCGATTATCTTGACTTATACCTTTTGGAGTTATTATGTCTTCCGAGGAAAAATCAGCCATGAACAAGGTTACCATTAAAACAGCACCACAACGCCCTTCATTATGGCAACGTTTAGGCTGGCTGGTAATCATTTGGTTTTGCAGTGTCCTGGCCTTATACGCCGTCTCCACGTTATTTCGCGCGTTAATGACCTTGGCGGGAATGAAGGTTAAGTGATAATTCACTTTTTAAAATACAATTAACAACGGGTTCAATTTATCTCCCCCAGCCACAAAATTAACTGGGGGTATTTCTTGAAATCTATAGGTTATCAGCCATAAGCCAAAAGCGCTTTCTGACACAGTTTGGAGCGGACACAATCTTGTTGAGAAAAATGGATCACACTGATAGCTTCATCATCGGAAAACCGTTCCAGTGCATCCGCCAATCCCGATGTAATATTTACCGGCAAATCACACTGGCTAATATCACCATTGACAACCACGGTGACGTTTTCTCCTAATCGCGTTAAAAACATTTTCATTTGATTGACAGTCACATTTTGTGCTTCGTCAAGGATCACAAAGGCATTCTCAAATGTTCTTCCTCGCATATAGGCAAAAGGGGCTATTTCCACTTTACCGATTTCAGGACGCAGGCAATATTGCAGAAATGAAGCGCCCATGCGTTTTAATAACACATCATAAACCGGCCGAAAATAAGGCGCGAATTTCTCCGCCATATCTCCCGGCAGAAAACCGAGATCTTCTTCTGCCTGTAATACCGGACGCGTTACGATGATTTTATCAACCTCTTTATTGATTAAAGCATCGGCTGCCATTACAGCACTAAGGTAGGTTTTGCCACAGCCTGCTTCACCATTGGCAATAATTAATTGCTTGTTATTGATTGCCCGCATATAACGATACTGCACTTCGCTGCGCGGCATAACGTCTGAAGTATCCCTGTTTTCACGTGCCATTCCGATAGCTTCAACACTTCCAAACTGTACCAGTGAAGTGACATTATCATTATTCCGATAACGTGATTGTCGCATGTCCTTTTTCAACATTCTTCTCACTTCACGGCGAGCTTTGATCACTGCTTTCTGTCTAGCCATAATCGCACACCTTATCGTTAAGTTTCACTTTACGGTGTTTTATATCGATAGCATTAACTGCGTAATAAATAGGAGCTTCCTTTTAAGCTCATTAAGGGCCCATAAAAAAACCGGCGTTAAGATCGTCACACTTTCATTAGCAACATGATCTTAATCGCCGGTTCCTAACAAGAATGCAGTTTCAGTTTCTGTCATTAGCATTCCTCGCATCTTTCCGCTTTCTTTGGTGTAATCTAACGGACTATGATGTCAGTATAATGACAGTTTTTTACTTATGACAAGCTTGAAGGTTAAATTTTACTGAAACATTCTTTGATTTTTATTAGCAACGCCTTTTCACCATTCACAATCGCTATTTTTTACAATTACCGGCTAAACGATATCCTGCTGTTTTAGCTTCTGCTTCTGAACGGAAATAAACTGCATTTTTATCTGCCACCGTCTTATAGCCAGAGCAATGCGCAAAATGATAAATCTGACTATTTTTGTTTCCCTTAATCATCTCATTTTGCCCCATTTTCGAGGTGGTTCTTTGGGCTGATACCTGATGATTCCCGGCTTGCAAATGGTTTTGCTTTGGCGCACTGTTCTGTGCCGCTAATCCTTGTTGTGATAACAAACCTTGACCTGAATTTTTATGCCCCAATTCCCATTTTTTGCTGCCAGTCACAAATGGGTTATGGTGCCCCATAATTTTGGCAATCCGGTCATCCCTTTCACGCTCCCAGGCATCCACGGGATATTGACGATCCCATGCCATCATCAATTGCTGCTGCTGGCGTGACATCGTCAGATTATAGCGGTCATGCATATAAAAATAGACCCTGGCAACCATGCCTTTCACTCTGTCGCGCGGTTCAAACAGATGTGACTTAAAATCCACTTTACTGCGACATGAACCATACATATCAGGTGTGTTTCTGGCGAGCATTCCGTAACCGAAATTACTGCGATCACCATTAACTTCACCAATTGACGGCGCTAAATTATGCATATCTGATTCTATCCTGCGAAATACGGGATCAGTCTCAACGCAGTTTTTCCGCCCACCCTTTTGCCAACATTGGCGTTGATGCCCAAATACCCAAGCCGGCACCATATGTTCCCATTCAATGCGTTCAGCCCTGGTTTGCTGTGATCGGACATGATAACCACAAGACGCCAGATCAACACGCCCGCCACTTTTGCCAACCCATTGCCAATCACATCCACAATATAATGTGCCAATACCTGATTTTGTCTGTCCGCTATAAACATTCTTTCTTGATTCAACTTTGGCTTGTTCAAAGCTACTTGGTGCACTCCAGGCATGGAAAGAGAGGGTTAACCCAAAAACCAAAAGATAGCGTGCCCACTGGTGAATTTTACTGTTCAAAATAATACCTATTACTTATTTATCAAAATATTGCTGCATAACATTCAGCTATTATCCTGCCTGACAACACTATAAAATGACAAATATTATTCGTCTATTTTTCTTTATAACCCATTTGATGGGAATATTAAGCGTAAAAATATTATGTTTATTAAACTATTGAATGTCATTTATTTGGATAGTATCAAGGTGTTTTAAAAATTTTAATTCATTTTAGTAGGATAAATGACCATTAGCACTAAAACTGAACAACTTGAGCAAGAGTTGCTGGAAGTTGTAAAGAAATATTCAGGGAACGAAGAAGTGACTGTCATTACCACTAACCATTCAGAAAATAATTTACAGATTCAGGTTATTATTGCCGGTAAGAATCAGTTAGATATTACACTGAATTCGTTTTCTGATTAAAAATAACCGTGCTTTTTCAAGCACGGTTTTATAAATAATAACGGATTTAATCCAAATTAAATCCGTTATCTTACGACCAAGACAGAGATATTGGCATAGCCAACGATACCCGACGCATTTGAACCCAGTAAATGAGTCGAAATATCAGGCCGACGCGAGCCGACAATAATCAAATCGGCATTAACCTCACGGGCGGTAGACAGCACCTTATCGCGTGGGGAACCAAAGGCAACTGAAAACGACACTTTATCTTTAGGTAAGTCAATTCGTTCTACGACTTTTTTAAGCTCTTCTTCAGAATTCGTGATAGCTTTTTTGGCAAAAGCACTTAACAAATCATAGTGGTAACTGTAATTCACAGAAAATCGGGAAATATCGGGCACAGAATGAAAAAGATGAACTTTTGCATTCGATATTTTTGCCAAATACTCTGCATGCTTGATGGCATTATCAGTTAATATATCTTCCGAAATATCAATTGGAACTAAGATTGTGTTATACATACATACTCCCCTGTAATCGGATATCACCGCCAGTGACTAAATAATTATCGCACAACTAATACCGATGTTTTTGCATATCTGACAACACCGGCAGAGTTGGAACCTAACAGATGAGTGGTGATATTGGGACGCCTTGAACCAATGACAATCAAATCAGCGCCAATTTCATCCGCTGTGGCCGCAATTTCATCTCTTGGAGAACCAAATGCAATCGAATAGGCGATCTGATGATCGGGTAATTCAATGGAGTCAACCAGCTTCTTCAAGTCTTGTTCTGCCTTGATAGTCGCCCTGTCCTTAATCTCCATATAGCCCAGGGCATAAGCATTAATAATCGCTGATGAAATGGGTAATACATGTAGAAAATGCAATTTAGCCCCGGTTTCTCTGGCGATTTTAAGCGCGCAGCCAACGGCCTTGTTGGTGAGATCCTCTTCTGAAATATCGACTGGTACTAAAATAGTTTTGTACATATGCACGCTCCTACTTATTGAAATACCAAGTTATCCTGATTTCTTTAGTATATTGAAACACGGAAAACTTACTGTGAGTCACCTAACATCTAAAACATGTTATGCCCTATTCAGATTTATGGATAGAGATTAGCCTACAAACTCATAAACATCCCTGCAATCGTGGCACTCATGAGATTGGACAAGGTTGCCGCCAGCAGTGCCCTGAAGCCAAGCCGTGCAATATCTGACGTCCGTTCAGGGACAACCGCGATAAATGCCCCGACCACCACGGCAATCGAACCAAAGTTGGCAAAACCACACAGGGCAAATGAAATAACCGCAATGGTTTTCGTTTCCAGTACCACCGCCGGATTGTTCAAATAGGGAGAAAAGTTCACGTAAGCCACAAATTCGTTGATGGCCAGTTTTTGCCCAATCAGGCTCCCGGCCAAATCTGCGTGTTCCCAGTTAACCCCCATCATGTAAGCCAATGGTGAAAAGAGATAACCAAACAGGCTTTGCAAACTGACGCCTTGCCAACCGAACATCCCGCCGAGGCCACCGATAAGACCATTGATCAGCGCTATCAGGGCGACAAAGGTCATGACCACCGTCGCGACGCCAACTGCGATTTTCAACCCCAGCATTGCCCCTCCCGCAGCGGCTTCGATAATGCTGGCGGGACGCTTGTCGCTAAATGAAATTTGTTCAAACTGGACTTGGGAAGGTTCCAGCGCCGGGCTGAGTAAACGGGCAAATAAAATACCGCCGGGGATCGCCATCAATGATGCCGCCAAAAGATATTCTATCGGTACGCCCAATCCGGCATACCCCACCAGCATCGAACCGGCAATCGAAGCCATGCCACTGCACATAACCGTGAAAAGCTCATTGCGGTTCATCTTATTGACAAAAGGTTTCAATACCGCCGGCAATTCATTTTGCCCAAGAAATATCGTGGTGACCGCAGCAAAAGCTTCTATTTTGCTAATTTTCATCGATTTCTGAAACACATATCCCAAGATATTAATCACCCATTTCATGATGCCAAGATAATAAAGGATCGATATCAGCGAGGTAATGAAAATTATCGCCGGCAATACTTGAAATGCAAAAATAAACCCTGCCCCATCAAACAGCTCATTCATTTTGGGGCTGACTAAACTGCCAAAAATAAATGCACTGCCGGCTGAACTGTAAGAAATCACCGCATTGACGCCATTAGCCACATGATTAATTAACCATTTCCCCGCAGGGATATACAGCATTATTGCACCAAGGCTGACTTGCAGAAATAATGCGGCGCCCACTGTACGTAAGTTAATTCTTTTTTTATTGACGGAGAATAGGTAACCTACAAAGAGCAGTATAACCACACCCAATAAACTGCGTAGAATATCCATGATTATCTTCCTGCTTTTTAGCCAGCCTGAAAAACAAATCAGGCTGGCATCTTTTTTATGATGATTTTGGATAAAAAGATTGAATGGAAATTATGATGTTTTATTTATCTCTTGGTAAGCAATCGCAATTTCAGCGGCCAATTTAGCATTATTGAAAACCAATTCGATATTCGCCTGTAAACTTTCTCCGCCGGTGATTTCTGTCACTCTCGCCAATAAGAAAGGTGTACTTTCTTTACCCACAATACCCTGATTTTCTGCTTCATGGACAGCCTGTTCAATCGCGCTATTGATGCGTTCTTCCGCCATGGCAAAGGGTTCAGGAATAGGATTAGCAACCACAATCCCGCCTTTCAGCCCGGAGCGCCATTTGACGCTCATGGCATGGGCGATTTGTTGAGGATCATCGAGCCTGACACTAACGGGAAACGGGCTGCTACGGCAGAAAAATGCCGGCAGTTTTTCTGACTGGTAACCCACCAGAGGCACACCATGCGTTTCCAAATACTCTACGGTCAGCCCCAAATCAAGAATAGATTTAGCCCCAGCGCATACGACTGCGACGTTGGTCATGGCTAATTCTTGTAAATCGGCCGAGATATCAAAAGAGCGTTCAGCCCCGCGATGAACACCCCCAATCCCCCCTGTCGCAAATACCGCAATGCCGGCCATTTCTGCAATAATCATGGTTGAGGCAACCGTCGTTGCGCCCTGTTTTCCCGCCGCAATAACAAAAGGCAAATCACGCCGGCTGACTTTGATAACCTGATCTCTTTCTTTCGCCAAAAATTCAATCTCATCATGAGATAGACCAACTTTGATGCGCCCCCCAATAATCGCGATGGTTGCCGGAACCGCACCCTTTTCCCGAATACACTGTTCAACCTGCAAGGCGGTTTCTCTGTTTAGCGGATAAGGCATTCCGTGGGAAATAATCGTCGATTCCAACGCAACGACAGGACGATTGTCCGCTAATGCGTGAACCACTTCCGGAGAAATATCCAAATACTCATTTAAGGCAATATTTTTATTCATGATTTTCATTCCAACAGTTTTTTTACTCTACTACAGGATAAATTCGGGTAATTAGTTAATTCTGAAGATAAAGTCAGTGCAGAACAGCCTTGGGAAAAACGAATACTCTCTTCCCATGACATCCCTTCCAGCCAGCAATGGGCAAGGCCAGCCATCATCGCATCACCGGCACCATTGGCGTTGACAATATTGATTGGAATAGCTGGCGAACACCCGGCAACGCCACCAATTTCGCTGTAATACACCCCTTCTGTTCCCATGCTCAAAGCGATCCGTTGGACGCCTTGCTGATGAAACCAAAAGGACGCATTCGCCGCATCTGCCAATGTCGTGATTTTTATTCCACTCAATATTTCAGCTTCAAGCCGATTAGGTTTTAAGGTATGGATATGAGATAACCAATGACGGATTTTATTGGCTTTAAATGTCGAGACGGTATCAACAAAGATCGGGATATTTCCTGCATAACTAAATAACCACGCTAAAGCATCTTCCGTTAAATTACAGTCAATAATCAATATACCCGCATTTTGAATGAGAGCCTTAGATTGAGATAATAAAGCCGGCGTGAGCTTTTCTAAGATACTCATATCATTAACAGCAACCTGCATTTCACCTTGTTCATCGATCAATGAATGATAAGTTGAGGTACTTTCTCCTGACAATTTATGCAGATAGTCCGTATAAACACCGGATAATTTTGTTTTCTCAAAGAGTGTTTCGCCATAAATATCGTCGCCAATAACCGAAATAAGATAACTTTCATTACCTAATAACGCGATATTATGAGCGATATTTCTTCCTACTCCACCCACCGTAGATTTATTTTTCCCCGGATTAGAATCTCCATAAATTAATTCAGAGAACACGTAGCTGGTAACATCCATATTAGCGGCACCGATCGTTACAGCATAACTATTTTCTGAGAGAATATAACCTTTTCCTTTTATATTTCCTTTTTTAGTCAGATTCATAATATGTCCCGCGACACATGAACGGCTAACTCCAAGAATTTCGGCGATTTCCTGCTGCTGAATAAAAGGATCGCGCCTGATAATCTGCAATATCTGTTTTTCCCGATTTGCCATATTCATGTCCTTATTGATGTTTTTAACATGACAACTTTCTATTTCATCACTGGGTAACAGTAAAGTTGATTTATGATGTTTATGGTCATTGTGAGAAATTGATCGTAGAGCGCATGAAAAAAGGCTTACAGCGGATAAATGTGATTAATGTCGCCATATTAATAATGAAAATATCCCAAAGGATAGAATTTTATATCAATAAATCGAACGCATAATATTTTATGTTGTAATAATAACAATAAAAACAATCATATCCATCAAATGCAGAACGAAACCAACATATGTTTATTTTTCTATTATTATTGATTTTTGGACTGTCAGAGAATTATCCGTTACATCAGATGATGATTTATTTCACAATCTTTTATGAGTGATGAATATAAACAGAAAACGTTACTGTTTTCACTTAAAAACACCTATTTTATTCAAAATGGCTGGTTAAAAAGCATTTCTCAACTAAAAATAAGTATAAAAAAGGTGCTGATATTCAGCACCAAAATAACGCCAAGTATGTGACACCCAAAATTGGATTACTCTTTTTTATCTAACGGAAAATATGCTTGCAGGACGTTTTTTTGGCTGGTTATCATACAGGGTGGGTTTAGTTATTATCTCTGAAATATTGGGCTATTCTTGCCAGATAATTCATTACCTTGGGATTTCTAGCTTTACCATGAGCATCTGGATGCATAACGGCTAACAAAGAAAATCTATTTTCTTCCAATAGCCCTTGAACGTAAACCAAACATGCATCATTCTTGGGATTATTTGGTTCACATGTTCTGTAATATTGCACTCTGTTTTTAGGAAATGAATCAGGCGGAAAACGAAGATGAATGTGCATCATGCATGATTTATATGCAGCCTCAGGCTGAGTATAAGCAACATCTCTGCCAAAATAGTCTGGAACTTCTCCAGTTTCTTTATAGCGCTTAAAGTCTTGGAGAATAGCCTGTTCAAGTTTCGGGTATTTTAGGAAAACGTCTTCAAAAAATTCTTTTCTTGTATGCTCATTTATTGATACGTCTACCTGTTCCATCTATCACCCTGTAAATGAAAAATTCCCAGACTCAATCTTTTCAGTCGTATAGGCAGCTAATTCTGATAAGGCAGCTTTATTTATATCGCTTTTATAAATATTAGGCAAATTAAACAATTGACGAGACAGGTCGTTCAACCGGGCTATTTCAAATCTAACTTTTGCCACAGATTTAAGATAAAGTTTCATTTCTTGCTTTTCTTCATCTGGGCGATCTTGCTTCAACATAGCTCTAAGCCCCTGCTCAAACCCTCTTATTGTAGCTTCACAGGCTTTATTCATTTCCAAATCATTTTGAAATATAACACCACGAACTTGACTTTCATCAAGACTTAGAAGATTTAGATAATATTCACTGATTTCATTAGCCAATAAATCAACAATTACTCTTCTTTCTTGATATTGAGCTTTTAAATCATCCAAATTATAAGTGGTTTGACCTACATTAAAGCTAAACATATTTCGAGCGTCCTTTGAATCCACTTGCTCAGCAACGAATGAAGGGATTGTTAAAGCACCTCCAAATAATATCCCTGCTAAACAACTTCTTAGTGATAGATTCATGACGTTTTACCTTATCAAATAGTCGATCATAGTGTGTCACAAACAGTCATAGTGCGTCGCTATGCATCACTATATGATACATCATTTGATCTTACAACTACGCGATAAGCAGAAATTAGCGACTTATCATGCTAACCAATCTGCACTTGCCCGTGTTTCTCGCAAAACTCAACCAATCTACTCGCCAAGTGGCAAAATGTCTCATTTGCTGCGCTTGTTTCCACATTGACACCAACACGATGGCAGATATCAGATAATGATCCAATATAAATTTCAGGTAATACCGCAAATAAAAAAGGTGCTGATATTCAGCACCAAAATAACGCCAAGTATGTGACACCCAAAATCGGATTACTCTTTTTTATCTAACGGAAAAGGGACAGGATGTTTTGTGTTGTAGTTAAAAGTATACATGGCCGTTATGACCATCATGACAACCAGTGTCCAAGACACTTCTTTCGCTCCGGTTCCCAAAACTGCCCAGATGCAATAAATGAAGGCAATAAACGTAACGATGATATATTGCGTTTTCTCTTGCCCAAGATGGCCATGACCAATTAATAACAAGGCAGCACAGGTATACAGGTAAGGGACCAAGGTAAAAATAACCGAGACAGACGAGACCAAGCCAAATTCTTTCGCCGCATTGGGGGAAATACTGCTGAGCTGGAAAATCGTCATTAAGATGCCGAGGATCAACAAGCCCGCAACCGGTGTCCCCGCTTTGTTCACTTTGGCAAAGATGGCAGGAAACAGCCCATCGTCTGCCGCAGCCTTGGCCGTCTGCCCGGCGAGTAGTGTCCAGCCGCCCAGTGATCCCAAACAGCCTGCCGCCGCACAAAAGGCAACCACTGCGCCGGCGGTATCGCCCAAGGCCAGTCTGGCCGCATCACCAAAAGGTGACGATGAGATTTTCAACGCGGCATTAGGGATCATGCCCATAATCACGCTGCTGGACAGCACATAACAGACCGCCGCAATCAACACGCCGCCAATAGTGGCAATCGGCACGTTGCGCTTGGGATTTTTAACCACACCCGCCGCAACGGAAGCACTTTCAACGCCGATAAAGGACCATAATGTGACGTTTAAAATGCTCTGGATCGCACCAAAGGTATTCAACCCACTGACGTTCCACGCCGCCATATAAGTCTGGCCGTTAAACCAGAACCAGCCCAATACCGCAGTGGCGACAATCGGAATCAGGGCTAATGTTGTCGCGACCGCCTGCACTCGGGTAATCACATGCGGCCCGATGATATTTAAAATGACAAATATCCACAGTATGACGGTACAGGTGAGGGTTAAAATGATGGGATCTTTCAGGATGGGGAAAAAATAACTCAGATAACCCACGCCAATCACCACCATGGCGATATTGCCGATCCAGCACGCCAGCCAATACAACACGTTCGTCTGATAGCCTAAAAAGGGGCCAAAGGCCCGTCTTGCATAGGCATAAGAACCACCGGGACTGTCATCCAGTGAGGCCATCTTTGCATAGACGATTGATAACCCCACCGCGCCAATGATGGTCACCAGCCAGCCAAGAATGGCAATGCCCCCGGTTGCCGCCAGACTGGCCGGCAGCAGGAAAACCCCCGATCCCATAATATTGCCTGCCACCATCAGCGTTACCGGGATCAATCCGACTTTTTTTGCCTCTGAAACCGTAGCCATAATTTATCTTCCCGTTTTCACTTTTTTATACACATGACGTGATAAATGCCGTTGATAATTTCCGTGCCTTCCGTTTCATGCTCAAAGCCAGGAAATTCATGATCCCACTTTTGCAATGCGTGTAAATAGCCAATCTGCGGGCTGGACTTATCACCAAAATTTTCACCTGAAAGCAGCATGGGAATACCCGGCGGATACGGGATGATAGAGTTGGCGGCAATGCGATGAGGCAGATTATCCAGTGCCACCATTTCCACTGCATTGGTCACAATGGCTTGATAAGCGGCTCGCGGGGTCATTTCCATTTTGGGCAGGCCCGCATAGGCCTGATTGAGTTTTTCGCCCGGATTATTCTGGCGTAAATAATCGAACATGTTGTCGCCCAATTCTTGCAAGCCTAAATGTTCATACACCTCCGGATACTGCTCCACTAAATCCGGCAAGACCTTACTCAACAGCGTATTCGCATCATAATGGTGTTTGAAAGAGAGTAAGGTGTTAAGTAAGGTTCCCCATTTTCCTTTGGTGATGCCCATTGAAAACAGGAACATAATTTGGAAATCCGTGGTACGGGTCGGTACGATACCGTGCTGGCTTAACCATGCAGTGACCAAGGCAGCCGGTACACCCTGTTTTTGCAACTTCCCGTTATCTCCCATGCCCGGCGCCAGGATGCTGACTTTAATCGGATCGAGCATACTCCAATTATCCGGCAAATCTTCAAACCCGTGCCAACTGTCGCCCGGACGCATGACCCAACAGCCTTGATCTTTCGTCAGTAACTCCCTGGGGGCATCGGCAAAAGCTATTTTCTTGCCGGTTGCCGGATCGGTGACTTTTTCCTGATTCCAGGGTTTAAAAAACCAGTCCCCCTGCTTACTGAAATCCCGGTGTAAACGCGCCAGTGCCTGACGAAAATCAACCGCTTCTTCAATCACTTCCTGCGTCAAAGAGTAGCCGCTGTTACCGTCCATCATGGCAACCGCAATATCATTGGAAGCACAAATCGCGTACAGCGGAGAGGTGGTCGCGTGCATCATGTAGGCCTGATTAAACCGTGAGAAATCCACCGGGCTACGGCCATCGCGGACATGAATAAAAGAGGCTTGGGAGAGCGCATTCAACAATTTATGGGAGGAATGGGTCGCAAAGACGGTCGGCCCGGTGTGGTTTTTCGGTTCCCCGCGCATCGCATAATGATCATGATAAATCGGATTAAACCGCGCATAGCCATACCATGCCTCATCAAAATGGATCCTATCGACGCTTTTATCCAACAGTTCCTGAACCTGTTTGGCGTTATAACAGACACCATCATAGGTACAGTTTGTTACTACGCTATAAACGGGTTTCTGACCGGCCATCTCCTTAGTCAATGGATTTTGTTTCAGTTTTTTCTGTAAGGTCTTGGCCTGCATCTCTTGCGGATAGATAGGCCCGATAATGCCATAGCGGTTACGGCTTGGCAGCATATAAACCGGTTTCGCGCCTGTCAGGATCAACCCCTGTTCAATCGATTTATGGCAATTCCGGTCAATGATGACCACGTCATCTTCGGTCATGCAAGCCTGCATAATCGTGCGATTAGAACCGGATGTGCCGACCACGACCGAATACGAATGGTCGGCACCAAATACTCTGGCGGCATTTCTTTCACTTTCACCGAATGCACCGGAATGATCCAGCAGTGAACCTAATGAGGCGCGTTCAATTCCCATGTCGGTACGAAAAAGATTCTCCCCATAATAGTCATGATAAAAGCGGCCAACGGGGGTTTTATTAAATCCGACGCCCCCTTGATGTCCGGGTGCCGCCCAGGAATATTCATAGGTTTGGCTGTATTTCATCAACGCGGACATTAAAGGCGGGAATAATTGTTGACGATAACGCTGCATGGCCGCAATAGCACGACCCGCGATAAAATCCGCAGAATCTTCCAATATCCAGGCAAACTCCGTTAGCTGTTCCAGTAATGCATGATTGAGCAAAAATACCGTTTTTTCCCGATCACTTAATAAAAAGACCGGCACATTTTCCTGTCGCTCAAAGAGTTTATTCAATAGCTTCTGTATTTGCAGATATAAATCATCATCCATGAGCGCACAGCTTATCATTAAACAATCGAACGGCTCATTGGCTGAAATTATTGTATAGCTATCATCAAAAGACTCAGCAATCACCACCTCAACGTCTTTCTCGATTAATTTATCTGCCAATCTATGCACCGCATTTTCAATATAGTGGCTATGATATCGTGTACCCACTTCGTTTTTGGCTATCAATACTTTCATGACATTATTCCTTACGCTACATCTATTTGAACTAAAAGGATAAATTCAGGATTACCTGACAGTGACCCTAGATAAGAATGATTAAAAGTATTTTTAACGATGCCGAGTGAGTCATAGCAAAAACTGCCAGTAACATAGTCATATTGATTAACTATTTTGTGAAATATAGTTGCCTATCAAAAATCATATTGAACAATATAGTATCTATTTGAACTTGTGCAATTTAAGCAAATCAGCAGCACATAGATTTATCGACACAGAACCCATGCCATATCTATTGAAAAAACAGGAAAAATTGCCAATAACGGTTATTTTAATATCTTATTGCAATTACTTTTTTGATTGGGTTTTATTTATTCTATTGGTTTTTTATATAATAAGACACTATTTTATATTATAAAAAATGATAAAAAAGCCCCTGAAACTCAGAGGCTAAACTTGCGAAAACATGAAGGAAAAAAATTTAAAAAATCTTACATTTTACAAATGGAAGTATTGGAGGATTTCACTCCACCATTTTTTTTCTTTCACTGGTATGGTATAAGCTCCATCAAAAGGCTCACCACTAATATAGAAACGCTGATCTTGTTCATTCCCTGTAGACATATTCGGCAATATATGTTCAGAACCTAAAATATGTATAGAGCTAGGAATTACGAAAGGTGAGCTTTGACCGATGAAATTATTATCCTTATCATATAAGACAACATAATGCGGACGTTCCTTTATTATTCTGAAATACATGCCAAATATATTGATAGGTGCAGGATAATAATATCTAACGACATAGTTATCATTCCTATCCTCAGTTATAAAAAACGAACTTGTTGCAAATGTTACATGTGATAGAAAAAACCACCATAAAAAAAACATGGTAATGATGCCATATTTAAGTAACTTACTTAATTTCATACATCACCTTAAATTTACTCGGAGGATCTATCCAGTAAACATCTGAGAAAACAATAAAGTCACCACCTTCATGATGTGTTTTTTGCCATTCTCTGAAATCTTTATTAAAGACAGGAACAAATCCTTTATATTCTCTGTATAGTTTCCCCCAAAATCCTGCGGCATGACTAGCCATATATTTTGGCATATCACTAAAAGGAAGAACTCCGTCCCAACTCCATATACCTAATAATTCACTACCTCCTGAAAAATCATAGGAATCTTTAATATAAAATCCAATTTTATCAACTAAAAATTTTTTCTTTTCCCCAGATAAATCATAGCATCCTCGAATGCAAAGTTCTAAATTACCGGAACCAATGGCACCTCTTAACTCATCAACAGTATCAAAAAAACCACCAAATTGAGTCATATTAACTTGAGTTGTATAATCAATATCAAGAATATTATCATCATATCCAGCATATATTTCTTTCGATGATGACGATTTAATTATATTTCTTTCTAATAATCTTCCAAATAGACTATTACTGGAGGCTTTATTACCTAGTTTTTCATTTATCAACTCATCTATTGCATCCTGTACTTGCTTATATCTGATAGCCCAACTCATTTTTACTATATTATCATTGTACATATCATCAGGAATTTCAATGGCTTTCCCTTTCATGTATTTAATTCTTAATGAATCCGTAATTTCAGCAAGTGGTCTTTCAAACCAATGACGCATTAAAGCCGAAGCCACAGGCCAACCCATTTTATCCATGAGATTTGGAATATCATAAAGAGATGGTTTTTTAAAATAAACCTCTGTATTTTCTCCACCTTTAACGGTTCTTGTTTTTAAAATACTCATTTATCCATCCCTATTTTTATCTGATGCAAATATTCAATTTCAATATCTTCTTCTTTTTTCGAATTAACAGAATTCGTAACACCGGATTCTTTCGAAACCCCTTCTATCAACCCTTTTCCAGTTTTGATGCCATAAGCAAGATCACCACATGTTTTCCCGTCAATTTCATTTTTTAGCGTAAACTTATGGCTGAATAAAGCCTCTGTTGCGGTTTTCAGCAAAGAATCAAATCCCGAAAGCAGCGGCCTTTCTTCTTCACGTCCCTGCAATTGCGATATAGTGTAACCCGTTGTTCCTGCCGCGCGGTGCGTGAATGACATCGACTTATAATCAAGCTGCACCGTTTCATACGGGATCTGGTCATTGTCATCTATCGAATGCGGGTAGTGACAGGAAAAATCAACAATGGTTGCGCCTGTCAATTTGATCTCATAGAAAAATTCCAATTGCCCGGCAAGGTTTACGCGGTAACACTTAAAAAGGGCATCCAGCAACTCGTTTTTGTCTATCGCCAATCCCAGCAACGGGGAAGATTTATCAATGGGTTTGGTAAAACTGACCGGAAGGTGATTGACGTTCTGATCGCGTGCCATCCCATGGCTGAGGTGCAATACCTGTATTTCATCTTCCCGCCCGGCCTGATAGCGGTTGCCGATAGATTCAGGCGTTGAACACCCCGCCGAGATTAAGCCTTGCTTCTTGCCCTTTAACGACAAGTAAATAAGATAGGACATTCCTGTCTCCTGTCATCTGATTTTCAATGGATGCTCATAACAGCATCAATTAAACAGGATATAGCAGTAATGCTTATCTATTCCAGCGTGGATAAAAGTACATCAGTAAAATTGTGATTGATCTCTCTTCTTAAGCAAAATCAGATAATTACCTAATGTCAATTTAACCGCGGCTTTAGTAAGAGCCAGCGCACAATGGCGTAACCATGTTGATCTTCTTTCCTGACGTTACTATAGAAAAGTACCGGGCATCATTGATGACGCCCATCATTAAATTACGGGACGAATAATGAAAGAACATCCTGATTTATGGGCCGAACTGTTGAACGGCCTGAAAAACGCTTGGCCGCAAATTTCTGGTTCTATTTTGGCCGTCATGATCTGTTATGGCCGACTGATTTATGACGGTGTGGAGCGGAAAAATCGCTGGGTTGAACCGCTACTCTGTGGCGCGCTGTCGTGGGGATTCTCCAGCGGGCTGGAACTATTTGGCATTCCAAACAGTATTTCACCTGCCCTCGGCGGTGCTGTGGGTTTTATTGGCGTCGAGAAAATCCGCGAGATTGCGCTTCGGGCCATCAATAAACGTTTAGGAGATAAACAATGACCAGAGGGATACGTAACCACAATCCCGGCAATATTCGCCACGGGGATAAATGGCAGGGTTTGCGTGATATTCAGACCGATAAATCATTTTGTCAGTTTATCGCACCAGAATATGGCATACGGGCAATGCTGAAAATTCTGCGTAATTATGAACGCAAATATGGATATAACACGATCCGCCAGTTTATTTCCCGCTGGGCGCCCCCCAATGAAAATAATACCGAGAGTTATATTGCTTATGTGTGCAAATCCGTTGGCGTGCCTGACAGCGCTGTCATCGATGTAGATAATATCGCCACCATGAGCCGACTGGTTAAGGCCATTATCCAAATGGAAAACGGCCGACAGCCTTATTCTGATGCCGTCATCAAACGGGCATTTGAATTATTATAACGTTTAGCCTGTACATCATCACCGCCAAATGACTGGCGGTGACTTTTCAAGATATTTCAATTACATCACGCTAGCGCACAGAAATTAACGTTGAATGTGCCCTGACTATTTTAGCGTCATATTCCCCCATATACCCACCAGAATTTTTAATAATACCTATCAAAAATAAATGGATAAAAACACTTTTACAGTGTGGATTTAAAAAATAAAGTATCCAATTTATAAACGATTTAGATCATTAATATCTTTACGGTGACTTATGCGTCACATAACTGACATTTAATTCATTAGCCAAGTGCACCAGCCTCACGAGCAGGAGTTAAGCAATGCCTATGTCATGCAATGGTATTAACAACGATAATATTAACAACAGTACTCACAACCGAGATCCACTTCCGCCGGCGGATCCTTCTGCCTCTGGTAAATTCTCTCTCAGTTCTACTCAGCAAGTCGTTTGGCTCGATCAATACCTCCGTCCTGATAGCACTTGTTACAACCTGGGTTCAGTCGTTCTGATTGAGGGAAAGTTGGATGAAGCCCTGTTAATACACGCCTTTGAAACCGTTGTTTATCGTCATGATGCGTTGCGCTTACGACTCGTCAGTACTCCGGAATTACCACTGCAAGAACTCACGGACACAAGCAATGTATCCGTGACAATTCGTGATTTTTCAGACTATGCAGACGCAGAAGAACAGGCGAAACAATATATCCATGCTGCTTTTACCTGTCCGTTTGATTTAAACGGTGAACTATTGTAGTGGTTTAATGATCCCGGACACCTCACAAGCCTGCTAATCTGATTAATAGTGAAAGTGAGGTATGACGATGAAATTGAAACCGCCAAGATGCCTTGGTAAAGGTTGAGACTGACCGAGAGGGGCGGATCTGCATTGATGCCTTGCTTGCACAATTGCAGACACTGCGCCAACGCAATATCAAGCCTATGGCTATCGTCGGGATCGCCGGTTCCACCGAAACCGGTGCTATCGATCCCCTGAACATACTGGCGGATATCGCGGAACAGGCGCAGTGCCATTTCCATGTTGATGCCGCCTGGGGCGGTGCCAGCTTAATGTCAGAACGCTATCGACATTTATTCGCCGGCATCGAACGTGCCGATACGGTAACGATTGATGCCCACAAGCAACTGTATGTGCCAATGGGATCAGGCATGGTGCTGTTCCGCCAGCCAACCCTGACCAACACGATTGCCCAACATGCCAATTATATTGTACGCAAAGGGTCGAAGGATCTCGGACGTCATACTTTGGAAGGCTCACGCAGCGCCATGTCGCTGATGCTGCACAGCAACCTCTATCTGCTTGGCCGGCGAGGATTAGCCCGCCTGATAGAGGCAGGCATCGAAAAAGCCCGGCAATTTGCCGATCTGATCCATCAGCAGGAGGATTTCGAATTAATCAGTGAACCGCAGCTTTGCCTGCTGACGTATCGATATGTGCCGCCAAAAGTATTACAGGCGCTACAGGAAAGTTCGGCGCCAGTCAGACAGCCACAGCATGAATGGCTTAACGCGCTTAATCAGGATATTCAGACTGCCCAGTGGCGTGCCGGAACATCCTTTGTTTCGCGCACGTGTCTCAAACCGGTGCAATGGGATCGGCAACCCACCACCGTTCTGCGGGTCGTGCTGGCAAACCCACTGACCACGTTGGAAATACTGGGGAATATGCTTGAAGAACAGCGTCAATTAGCACGGCAAAGTCCATTCTGGCAAACGCTACAGGCTTGGGCTGTGATTAGTTGACCTTACAGACATACGCCGGGTCGCATGATCGGGTCATATTATCATCACCGCCAGTCATTTGGCGGTGATTTTTCAAGATATCCCATTCACATCACGGCAGCACACAAAAATCAATTTTATATTAAGTATGCCATAGCCACTTTAGTGTCACTTCCACCCCATATTCAGCATCTCAAATAATACCCACAGAAAATAAATAGATTAAAATGTCGTTATTTATGCATTTTAAAGAATAAAACTTCAAATTAATATCCTATTTAACTCCTTAATATTTTGGATATGACTCAATGTCTCATAAGCCAAATTTAATTCATTGACAAAGTTAATTAATATCATGAACAGGAGTTGAGCAATGCCTAAGTCATGCAATAACATTAACAACAGAAGTATTAAATTTTCTCTCAGTTCTACTCAACAAGCCGCTTGGCTCGCTCAATACCTCCATCCTAATAGTACTTGTTACCATTTTGGTTCAGTGGTTCTGATTGAGGGTGAATTGGATGAGGCGCTGTTAGTACGTGCTTTTGAAGCCGTTGTTTATCGTCATGAGGCATTGCGTTTACAACTCGTCGATAGTCAAGAATTACCACGACAAGCACTCACGGATGCAGGGAATGTCTCCGTGACAATCCGTGACTTTTCAGACCATGCAGACCCGGAAGAGCAAGCGAAACAACACATTCAGGCCGCTTTTGTGCGCCCGTTTGATTTGTCGGGTGAACGCTGGCGTTTTGAACTGTTACGCGTGAGTGATACTCGTTGGTACTGGCAGTTTTGCTGCCATCCCCTGATCGGTGACGAGGTCACGTTAAGACTCATTGCTGAAGATGTCGCCAATATTTATCGTGGCTTAATCAGGGGAGAGGAGATCACCGAAACCGACCTGATGTCCCCAGAAACACCGATCTGCCACTTACCGATATTGCCATTAGCAGAGCGGCAGCAAGTGCTGGTGGATTTTAACGCGACTCAAGCTGATTTTCCGCAAGATGCGCTGATCCACTCACTGTTTGAGGCGCAGGCCGCACAACGTCCTGATGCCACGGCCGCCGTATTTGAGGGGCAAACACTCAGCTATGGCGAACTGAATCGCCGTGCCAATCAACTGGCGCATCATCTGATTGCACTCGGTATCCAACCGGATGACCGGGTCGCCATCTGTGTCGAACGCAGTCTGGAGCTAATTGTTGGCTTGCTGGCTATCCTCAAGGCCGGCGGGGCTTATGTGCCGCTGGATCCCGCCTATCCGGCTGAGCGATTGGCTTATATGCTTGAAGATGCCACGCCGGTACTCTTGCTGACTCAGACCACCCAACGCGACAAACTGCCCGGCACCCTGCCGACGGTGTTACTTGATCATTTCCTTGATGACCGCGATCGGCTGTCAGCGGCACAGCTCACGGCACAACCGTCTGACAATCCTGATGCTCAGATATTGGGGCTGACCGCCCGTCATCTGGCCTATGTGATCTACACCTCCGGCTCCACCGGCCAACCCAAAGGGGTGATGATTGAACATCGCAGCCTGAGTAATTTGATTACCACCCAACAAAATACGCTGGCACTCACCCCTGACAGCCGCGTCTTACAGTTCGCCTCGAACAGTTTCGATGCCTGCATCTGGGAATGCTGCATGGCTTTGGTGGCAGGCGCCCGGCTCTATCTCGCCAAACGTGCTGACCTGCTGCCTGGTGAGATACTGGCCGGCTATCTGGCAACCCATGCGATTAGCCATGTTCTCCTGTCACCGACCGTACTGGCAGCCATGGATTCACTACCCGATACTTTACACACCTTGCTGGTAGGAGGGGAAGCGTGCCCGCCAACCTTGGTCAAACGCTGGGCACGAGGACGGCAAATGCTCAATGCCTATGGCCCGACGGAAATCACCGTCTGTGCCACCCTCTATCCTTGTGACAATCAGGAAGAAAAAGCGCCACCGATTGGCCGCCCGATCGCCAATACCCAAATCTATATTCTGGATAGCCACGGTCAGCCGGTACCCATTGGGATGAGTGGTGAAATTTATATTGGCGGTGCCGGCGTGGCGCGCGGTTATCTGAACCGGCCTGAACTGACCGCGGAACGTTTCCTCGCCGACCCCTTCTCTTCCAATCCTGATGCCCGGATGTATAAGACCGGTGACCTTGGCCGCTGGCTGCCTGACGGTAATATCGAATACCTTGGCCGCAATGATTTTCAGGTGAAATTACGCGGTTTCCGCATTGAACTGGGGGAAATCGAAGCTCGCCTCAGACAGTGCCCCGGCGTGCGTGAGGCGGTCGTGCTGGCGCGCGAAGACAGACCGAATCAGAAACGGCTGGTGGCCTATCTGCTGGCAGAACCGGATGCCAAACTCCTGCCCGCCGAACTGCGCCGGCAACTCGCCCGGCACCTTGCCGACCATATGCTGCCCAGCGCGTTTGTCACATTAGCGGCTTTCCCGTTGACGCCCAATGGCAAACTCGACCGTCGGGCACTGCCTGCCCCTGATGCAAAAGATGTGGCGACCCGTGACTACGAAGAACCCATCAGTGAGACAGAAATTGCCTTGGCTCAAATCTGGCAAACCTTGTTAGGCTTAGAACAAGTGGGTCGCCACGATCATTTCTTTGAACTGGGAGGGCATTCATTGCTGGCTTCCCAACTCATCGCCCAGATCCGTCAAAATTTGGCACGGGAGTTATCATTACAACAACTCTTCGATCACCCCATTCTGATGAATTTGGCTCAAACATTGGCTGACATTGCCGTCAGCGAGCAGGTCGCGATCCCCGTGACTGACCGTAGCCAGCCGTTACCGTTATCCTTTGCGCAGCAACGGCTGTGGTTCCTGGGGCAAATCGATCAAGCAGCCAGTCTGGCCTATCATATTCCGGTGATATTGCGCCTTAACGGACACCTGAGTCACCCTGCCCTGAACCACGCATTCAATCAGTTAATCGCCCGGCATGAAATTTTGCGTACCCGCTTTGTTCTGGTCGCCGGCCAGCCTTGCCAACAAATCGATCCGGCTGATATCGGTGTCACTTTGTCCTACCAAGATCTGCGCCTGTCCACACCAGAAGCGCATACCAGCCGTCTCGCTGAACTTGCCGCCTTCGAAGCACAGACACCTTTTGATTTTAGCCAAGGGTCGCTGATCCGCGGTCATTTGCTGCAACTGGCCGATGAGGAACATGTCTTACTGTTGACCCAACATCACATTATCTCTGACGGCTGGTCCATCGGCGTATTGATGCGTGAACTGAGCATCCTCTACCATGCCGCCCTCAATGGCCAAGACGATCCCTTGCCACCCTTGCCCATTCAGTACGCCGATTACACCGTTTGGCAGCGTGAATGGCTGCAAGCAGCAGCCAAGCTCACGGCACAACGTAACTTCTGGTGTTCTCAACTGGCAGGCGCGCCGCCCTTATTGACCTTGCCGACCGACCGGCCACGCCCGGCGACCCAATCTTTTATCGGCGGGCAAATTCCTGTCCACTTTGATGCGGATTTATTGGCCGCCCTTAAAGCACTGGGACAACGCCATAACGTAACCTTGTTTATGACTGTCCTCAGCGCCTGGAGTATTGTGCTGGCCCGGCTGAGTGGTCAGGATGAGATTGTCATCGGTACGCCGGTGGCTAACCGAACCCATCATCAGCTTGAACCGTTAATCGGTTTCTTCGTCAATACGCTGGCCTTGCGGGTCACTCTGAACGATTCCGCCACGGTGACTGATCTGCTCAAGGCGATCCGGGCACAGGCGCTCGCGGCCTATGACCATCAGGATCTGCCCTTTGAGCAAGTGGTGGAGGCACTCCAACCGGAACGCAACCTGAGCTACAGCCCCATATTTCAGGTGATGCTGGCCTTAAACAACACGCCATTCCAAGAGCTGACCCTGCCCGAGATACAATGTTCGCGACTTGAACCGATGTCTCCCAGCGCCCAATTTGACTTAACATTATCGCTGACTGATACCCATACGGGTCTGACCGGAGAGCTGGTTTATGCGGCCGATCTGTTCGACGCCGCAACGGCTGAACGCATGGTCGGTTACCTGAAAAATGTGCTGGCGGCCATGGTAGCAGATGAGACACACCCCATCGCTACCCTGCCTATTCTGCCGGTATCAGAACGACAACAATTGCTGGTGGATTTCAATGCCACACAGGCGGATTTCCCGCAAGATGCGCTGATCCACCAACTGTTTGAAGCACAGGCCGCACGGCAACCGGAGGCGACCGCCGCCGTATTTGAAGAACAAACAATCAGCTATGGCGAACTTAATCGTCGTGCCAATCAACTGGCCCATCATCTGATTGCTCTCGGTGTCCGACCGGATGATCGGGTCGCCATCTGTGTCGAACGCAGTCTGGAGTTAGTTATTGGCCTGCTGGCTATCCTTAAAGCCGGCGGGGCTTATGTACCGCTGGATCCCGCCTATCCGGCTGAACGGCTGGCGTATATGCTGGAAGATGCCACGCCCGTAGTTTTGCTGACTCAAGCCGCCCTGATTGATCGGTTAGACAATGCCATACCGACAATATTGCTTGATACCCCAGACCCCCATTTGGCGGCTCAGCCCGATGACAATCCATCGGCACACATGCTGGGGCTGACATCCCGCCATCTGGCCTATGTGATTTACACCTCCGGCTCCACCGGCCAACCGAAAGGGGTGATGATCGAACATCGCGGCCTGTGTAATTTAATTACCACCCAACAAAAAACGCTGGTACTCAGCCCTGACAGCCGCGTCTTGCAATTCGCCTCAAACAGTTTTGATGCCTGCATCTGGGAGTGCTGCATGGCTTTGATGGCAGGTGCCCGGCTCTATCTCGCCAAACGTGCTGACCTGCTGCCCGGTGAGATCCTGTCCGACTATCTGGCCGCCAATGCCATCAGCCATGTGCTCTTGTCACCGACCGCACTGGCAGCCATGGATTCACTGCCCGATAGCTTACACACCTTGCTGGTGGGAGGGGAAGCGTGCCTGCCAACCTTGGTCAAACGCTGGGCACGAGGACGGCAGATGCTCAATGCCTATGGCCCGACGGAAATCACCGTCTGTGCCACTCTCTATCAATGTGACAGTCAGGAAGAAAAAGCACCAGCGATTGGCCGCCCGATCGCCAATACCCAAATCTATCTTCTGGATAAACAAGGTCAGCCAGTTCCCTTAGGTGTCGCTGGGGAAATTTATATTGCCGGTGCTGGTATCGCGCGCGGCTACCTGAACCGGCCTGAACTGACGGCGGAACGTTTCCTCCGTGATCCGTTCTCTGCCGATCCCGCTGCCCGGATGTACAAAACCGGTGACCTTGGTCGCTGGCAACCCGACGGCAATATCGAATACCTCGGCCGCAATGATTTTCAGGTGAAATTACGCGGTTTTCGCATTGAACTGGGGGAAATTGAGGCGAAACTTGAACAATGCCACGGCGTACGCGAAGCCATTGTGCTGGCGTGCGAAGATGTGCCGGGCCAAAAACGGCTGGTGGCCTATCTGCGGCCGCAGGCAGGGGTTGAATTGGTGCCGGCGGAACTGCGCCAGCAGCTCGCCCAGCATCTGGCCGATTATATGCTGCCCAGCGCGTTTGTGACCTTAGCGACTTTCCCCCTGACGCCCAATGGCAAAATCAACCGGCAGGCACTGCCGGAACCTGACTCATCCGCTATCGCCACCCGCAACCATCAGCCCCCCATCGGTGAAACGGAGACCGCGCTGGCCCAAATCTGGCAGAAGCTATTAAACTTGCCCTCGGTCAGCCGCCATGATCACTTCTTCGAACTCGGCGGCCACTCGCTGATGATTGTCAGCCTGATCGAAGAACTGCGTCTGCTGGGCTGGCAGCTCCATGTTCGCCATGTATTCACCACCCCCGTCCTCGCCGATATGGCGCAGGCTCTCCGGCGTCACACCGAGGCGTTTGTCGTGCCGCCCAACCTGATCCCAACAGGCTGCACGGCCATCACCCCCGCTATGTTGCCGCTGGTTTCACTGTCCCAAACTGAGATTGACGCCATTGTTGCTCATATTCCGGATGGTGCCGCCAATGTGCAGGATATCTATCCGCTGGCGCCGTTGCAGGAAGGCATTCTGTTCCACCACCTGCTTCAGACCCAGGGGGATGATTACTTATTGCACATCATGCTGGCATTTGATGCCCGTGAGCGCCTTGATGCTTTCCTGAGTACCCTGCAACAGGTGATTGACCGCCATGATATTCTGCGCACCTCGGTCTACTGGCAAGATCTGCCCCACCCCGTTCAAGTGGTCTGGCGTCAAGCATCACTGAATATCAATGTCTTCACCCCGGCGACAATGGATGACATCCCGGCACAACTACGCAAGCACACCGATCCACGCCGGCACCGTCTCGATCTGACCCATGCCCCCTTGTTCACGGCGGATATCGCCCATGATCCGGCACAAAATGAGTGGCTGTTGGCACTGCGTTTCCATCATCTGGTCGGTGACCATCTGACACTGGAGCTGATTTTCGCAGAAATGGCCTTGCTATTGCAGGGGCAAGAAACCCTGCCTGTGGCACTGCCCTACCGTAATTTCATCGCCCAGACGCTGAATACACCGACCTCAATCCATGAAGATTATTTCCGCCAGCAACTGGCCGATATTGACGAACCCACCGCGCCGTTTGGGGTGCTCACCCTGCCTAAAGACAGGCCAAAATCAGGTGAGTTACCCGATAATAGAGAGCTGATGGCAAAAGACACCCTGTTGCTGGAGCCCGAGCTGGCACGCGCGATCCGGGCGCAGGCACGCCGTCTGGGCGTCAGCGCCAGTGTGCTGTTCCATGTCGCCTGGGCGCAGGTTTTGGCCCAGACCAGCGGCCGGGACGATGTGGTGTTTGGCTCCATACTGTTGGGGCGTCTGCAAGGCGTTTCCGGTGCCGGTCAAATCTTGGGCATGTTTATCAATACCCTGCCCATTCGTCTTTCCTTGCGTGGACGCAGCGTACAGGACATCGTGCAGGAGACTTATCGTAACCTGACCACCCTGCTGGAACATGAACAGGCACCAGTGGCATTGGCACAACGTTGCAGTGGCGTGGCACAACCGATACCCCTATTTAGCACGTTGCTGAATTACCGTCACAGCCAAGCCGATGAAGCTGCGCTGGTCCGTACTCTTGGGCCGGGCATCCGTCTTTTGGCGGCAGAGGAACTCACTCATTATCCCGTTAACTTGGCAGTGGATGATTTAGGGGATGACTTTCAACTGACTGCCCTGACCGTAACCGGTATCGCACCGGTACAAATTAACACTTATCTGGTGACGGCCATGAGCGGCTTGGTTGAGGCGCTGGTTCACAACCCGCAACAGCCGATCCTAAATATCTCGATCCTGCCCACGGCAGAGCGGCAGCAAGTACTGGAAGATTTCAACGCCACACAGGCGGATTTCCCGCAAGAGGCGCTGATCCACCAACTGGTTGAAGCGCAGGCCGCCCAGCGGCCTGAGGCTATCGCAGCGGTATTTGAAGGACAAACGCTCAGTTATGGCGAGCTTAATCGTCGTGCCAATCAACTGGCCCATCACCTGATTGCGCTGGGAATACGGCCGGATGATCGGGTCGCCATTTGTGTTGAACGCAGTCTGGAATTAATGGTTGGCCTGCTCGCTATCTTTAAAGCCGGTGGGGTTTATGTGCCGCTTGATCCCGCCTATCCCGCCGATCGGTTGGCGTATATGCTGGAAGATGCCGCTCCGGTGGTCTTACTGACTCAATCCGTACTCCTTGATCGATTAGACAGTGATCGGTTAGACAGTGCCATACCGACGGTACTGCTTGATACACAGGGAGCCCTTCTGGCAGCTCAGCCCGATGACAATCCGCAGGCACAATCGCTGGGGCTGACATCCCGCCATCTGGCCTATATCATTTACACCTCCGGCTCCACCGGCCAACCCAAAGGGGTGATGCTCGAACATCGCGGCCTGTGCAATTTGGTGACCACCCAGCAAAAGAGGCTGGCACTCACCCCTGACAGCCGCGTCTTACAGTTCGCCTCGAACAGTTTCGATGGCTGCATTTTTGAATACGGCATGACTCTCGCGGCAGGTGCCAGCCTCTATCTCGCCAAACGTGCCGACCTGCTGCCCGGTGAAATTCTGTCCGGCTATCTGACCGCCCATGCCATTAGTCATGTCGCCCTGCCACCCACCGCGCTGGCGACGATGGATGCACTGCCCGATAGCTTACACACCTTGCTGGTGGTGGGAGAGGCGTGCCCGCCAGCCCTGGTCAAGCGCTGGGCGCAGGGGCGGCAGATGTTCAATGGCTATGGCCCGACGGAAACCACCGTTTGTGCCACCCTCTATCCCTGTGACAGTCAGGAAGAGAGTGCGCCTCCCATTGGCCGCCCGATTGCCAATACCCGCATCTATATTCTGGATAACCACGGCCAACCCGTCCCGCGAGGTGTCATCGGCGAGATTTATATTGCCGGTGCCGGCGTCGCCCGCGGCTACCTCAACCGGCCAAAACTGACGGCGGAACGTTTCCTGCGTGATCCGTTCTCTGCCGATCCTGATGCCCGGATGTACAAGACCGGCGACCTCGGTCGCTGGCGACCCGACGGTAATATCGAGTACTGCGGCCGTAATGATTTTCAGGTGAAATTACGCGGTTTCCGCATTGAACTGGGGGAAATTGAGGCCAAGCTTGAACAATGCCACGGTGTGCGCGAAGCGATCGTACTGGCACGCGAAGACCAACCCAATCAGAAACGGCTGGTGGCCTATCTGCGTCCACAAGAGGGCGTTGAACTCCAGCCAACTGAACTGCGCCAGCAACTTGCCCAGCATCTGGCTGAATATATGCTGCCCAGCTCATTTGTGATACTGGACGCTTTCCCACTGACGCCCAATGGCAAAATCAACCGGCAGGCACTGCCTGCCCCGGATTCATCGTCCGTGGTGACGCAAGCGTATGAGGCGCCGGTGGGTGAAATCGAAATCGCCCTGGCCGGGATTTGGCAGGCGGTGCTGGGGCTGGAACGCATCGGCCGCCATGATCACTTCTTTGAGCTTGGCGGTCATTCCCTGCTGGCGGTACAGTTGGCTTCGCGGGTGCGTCAGGTACTGGCGCGCGAATTACCCTTGCAGTCACTCTTTGACCGGCCGCGTCTGATTGAACTGGCCCAGACACTGACAGAGACGGCAGTCACCACACAGGTGACCATTCCGCTGGCGGATCGCTTGCAGCCGCTGCCGCTCTCTTTTGCCCAGCAACGGCTGTGGTTTCTGGGGCAACTCGATCCGGCGGCCAGTCTGGCCTATCATATCCCGCTGGCGTTACATCTGACCGGACGGCTTAATCGCCCTGCCCTGATCCACGCCCTCAATCGTCTGGTTGCCCGCCATGAAAGCCTGCGCACGCGCTTTGTGCTGATTGAAGGCCAGCCCTGCCAACAACTCGATCCGGTTGACACCGGTTTTGCCCTGTTCTGCCAAGATCTGCGCGCATTAACGCCGGACGATCACCGCCAGCGTATTGCTGCCTTGACCGCGCTTGAATGGCAGACGCCTTTCGACTTTAGCCAAGGCCCGCTGATCCGCGGTCATTTGCTGCAACTGGCCGAAGAAGAACATGTCTTATTGATCACCCAACACCATATTATTTCTGACGGCTGGTCCCTCGCGGTGCTGATGCAGGAGCTGGCCACGCTCTACCGTGCCGCCCTTGATGGTCAGGACGATCCCTTGCCTCCGTTGCCGATTCAGTATGCCGACTATGCGGTTTGGCAGCGCGACAGGCTGCAAGCCGCCGACCTTGCAGCTCAACGCGATTTCTGGTGTTCCCAGCTTACCGGGGTGCCGGCCCTGCTGACCCTGCCCACAGATCGGCCTCGTCCGGCAGTACAGCGCTATGTCGGCAGCCATTGCCCTGTGCATTTTGATGGGGAGTTGGTCGCTGCACTTAAGGCGCTGGGACGACGCCATAACACCACCTTGTTTATGACCGTACTCACCGGCTGGAGTATTGTGCTGGCCCGGCTGAGTGGTCAGGAGGAAGTCGTTATTGGTACGCCGATTGCCGGCCGCCAGCACCATGAGCTGGAGGGATTGATCGGGTTCTTTGTCAATACGCTGGCCTTGCGGGTCACTTTGGATGACCGCACCACGGTTACCGACCTGCTCACCCAAGTCCGTGAGCGGGCGCTGGCCGCCTACGCCCATCAGGATCTGCCCTTTGAGCAGGTGGTGGAAGCGCTCCAACCGGAACGCAGCCTGAGCCACAGCCCGATCTTTCAGGTGATGCTGGCCCTGGACAATACGCCCCTGAATGCGACATTACAAAATCTGGCCTTACCGGATCTGCAACTCACCCCAGTCGAGCAGGAACACCAGAGCGCGCATTTTGATCTGACCCTGTCCCTGACGGAAACCGAGGCGGGTTTGAGCGGTGAACTGGGCTATGCCGTTGATTTATTCGATGCGGCCACGATTGAGCGCGTGATCGGCTACTTAGCCAATGTGTTGGCGGCAATGACCGCCGATGAAACACAGACCATTGCCACCCTGCCCCTGCTGCCGGCATCAGAGCGGCAACAATTGTTGGTCGATTTCAATGCTACACAGGCGGATTTCCCGCAGGATGCGCTGATCCACCAACTGTTCGAAGCGCAGGCGGCACGGGCACCTGAAGCGACCGCCGTGGTGTTTGGGGAACAGTTTGAGGAACAGGCACTCAGCTACGGCGAATTGAACCGCCGTGCCAACCGGCTGGCGCATCATCTGATTGCGCTGGGGGTACACCCGGATGACCGGGTGGCGATTTGTGCTGAACGCAGTCTGGAGATGGTGGTCGGATTGCTGGCTATTTTGAAGGCCGGCGGGGCCTATGTCCCCTTAGATCCCGCTTATCCGGCCGAACGGCTGGACTATATGCTGGCGGATGCCGCCCCGGTGGTGTTACTGACCCAATCGGCTCTGCTAGACACACTGGATTATCACCAGCCCACCGTAATCCTTGATGCCGGCTCTCCGGTACTGGATAACGGATCGGAAGAAAACCCTGACGCTCAGGCGCTGGGGCTGACTTCACAGCATCTGGCCTATGTGATCTACACCTCCGGCTCTACCGGACGGCCCAAAGGGGTGATGGTGGCGCACCGGAATGTCATCAATCTTTATACCGGATTGAATCGCATACTTGCCCTCACGCCACCGTGCCGCGTGGCTATGAATGCCAGTATTGTCTTCGATGCCTCGGTGAGTAGCTGGTTCCAGTTGCTTGCCGGCCACACTCTGGTGCTCGTCCCTGAAACCCTGCGTACCGATGGTTTAGCGCTCTGGCACTATTTTGCCCGCCATGGCGTGGATCTGTTTGACTGCACCCCAGTTCAATTGCAATGGCTACTGGACGCCGGTTTGGGAACTACCACCGGGTATCAACCCCGGCAGGTACTGATCGGGGGGGACAGCATTCCTCCCCAGATCTGGTTCACATTGCAACAGATAAAAACCACCCGCTTCATCAATGTGTACGGACCCACAGAATGTACGGTGGATGCCAGTTTCTGCCCGGTGGATTTATCCCTGCCGCAACCCAGCATCGGCCGCCCGATGGCCAATACCCAAATTTATATTCTGGATATTCAGGGCCAGCCCGTGCCCCTCGGCGTGGCCGGTGAAATTTATATCGCCGGTGCCGGCGTGGCGCGGGGTTACCTGAACCGGCCTGAACTCACCGCAGAACGCTTTGTCGCTGATCCGTTCTCTGCCGACCCCGGTGCCCGCATGTACAAGACCGGCGACCTCGGCCGCTGGCTGCCCGACGGCACGATTGAATACCTCGGCCGCAATGATTTTCAGGTCAAGCTGCGCGGTTTCCGCATTGAACTGGGTGAAATCGAGGCTCAACTGATGCAGTGCCCCGGCGTGCGCGAGGCCGTCGTTCTCGCCCGCGAAGACGCGACAGGACAAAAACAGTTGGTCGCTTATTTGCGGCCACAGGAGGGCGTTGAACTCCTACCGGCCGCACTGCGCCGGCAGCTTGCCCGGCACCTCGCGGACTATATGCTGCCCAGCGCGTTTGTGATGCTGGAAGTTTTCCCGCTGACCCCCAACGGCAAACTGGACCGGCAGGCGCTGCCGACCCCCGATGGATCTGCGGTGGTCACCCGCCGCTATGAAGCCCCGGAGGGGGAGATAGAAACCGTTCTGGCCCAAATCTGGCAAGATCTGCTGGGACTGGAACACGTCGGCCGTCATGATCACTTCTTTGAACTTGGCGGGCACTCGCTGTTGATCGTCAGCCTGATGGAACAGCTCCACAAGCTGGGCTGGCGGCTGGAGGTGCGCAACGTGTTCGAGACGCCGATCCTGCGGGCGCTGGCGCAAACCCTATCAGCAAACCCGCACACGCTACCGGCTTTCGACGTGCCCGCCAATCTTATTCCCACCGGCTGCACGGCGATCACTTCCGCCATGTTGCTGCTGGTATCGCTCTCCCAAACCGAGATAGATGCCCTGACGGCGGCGATCCCCGGCGGCGCCGGCAATGTGCAGGATATTTATCCACTCGCGCCGTTGCAGGAAGGGATTTTCTTCCACCATCTATTACAGACTCAGGGGGACGATTATCTGCTGCGCTGCTTGCTCGCTTTTGACCGCCGTGAACAGCTCAATGCCTTTTTGGCTGCCCTGCAACAGGTTATCGTCCGCCATGATATTCTGCGCACTTCCGTCCATTGGCAGGATCTGCCCCACCCCGTTCAGGTGGTCTGGCGTCAGGCTGTACTGCCTGTCAATGTCTTCATGCCAGACACAAAAGAAAATGTTTTAGTTCAACTGCGAGCCGCCACGGATCCCCGCCGGCTCCGTATTGATCTGACCCGTGCCCCATTACTGACCGCCGATATCACCCATGATCCGGAACAAAATGCGTGGTTACTGGCATTGCGTTTTCATCATCTGGTCAGTGACCATACGACAATGAATATGATTTTCGCGGAAATGGCCCAGATATTACACGGCCATGCTGAAACCCTACCGGCTGTCCTGCCCTATCGCAACTTTATCGCCCAAACCTTGCGCATCCCGGCTGACGCACACGAGGCTTATTTCCGTGCCCAACTGGCCGATATTGACGAACCGACTGCGCCGTTTGGGATACTCAAAGTCCATACGGATGACGACCGCATTACCGAGGCAAGTCTCCCTGTCGCCCCGGCACTGGCCGACGCGATCCGTGCTCAGGCGCGCCGGCTGGGCGTCAGTCCCGGTGTGCTGTTCCATGTCGCCTGGGCACAGGTACTGGCCAAGACCTGCGGCCGTGATGACGTGGTGTTTGGCTCTGTGCTATTGGGCCGGTTTCAGGGCGGAGCGAAGGCAGAACAAATATTGGGATTATTTATCAATACCCTGCCCATCCGGGTTTCCCTGACCAACCGCACCGTGCAAGACGCCGTTCAGGACACTTACCACGGTTTGATGATGTTACTGGAGCACGAACAGGCCCCGCTGGTTCTGGCACAACGTTGCAGCGGCATGACACCGTCGGTGCCGCTGTTCAGTACCCTGTTAAATTACCGCCACAGCGCCGCGGGTGACAACGCAACGGCGGAGACAATGTGGGCCGGTATCCGTATTCTGGCCGCAGAGGAACGCACGACTTATCCCGTTACCCTAACAGTGGACGATTTGGGCACCGGTTTCGAGCTTACCGCCCAGACGGTAGCGGATATCGATCCCGCACGCATCACCCATTATCTGGTTACCGCCCTGGGGGGACTCATTGAGGCACTGATCCACAACCCGCAGCAACCTGTTCTGCAATTACCGATTATGTCCGCCCCGGAGCAACACAAATTGCGGGTGGATTTCAATGCCACGCAAAGAGATTTCCCGCAAGATGTCCTGATCCATCAACTCCTTGAAACCGAAGCGGCACGTCATCCCACCGATATCGCCGTAGTATGCGGCGCACAATCACTCAGCTATGACGAACTGAATCGCCGGGCCAATAAGCTGGCCCATCATCTGATTGCGTTGGGTGTCCGGCCGGATGAGCGTGTCGCCGTGTGTGTCGAGCGTAGTCTGGAAATGGTGGTGGGTCTGCTGGGTATTCTCAAGGCGGGGGGAGCCTATGTGCCACTTGATCCCGCTTATCCGACCGAGCGGCTGAAATATATGCTTGAGGATTCAGCCCCCGTCGTCATCCTGACACAAACGGCATGGGCTGATCACTTTATCCACCCTGAGTCTGGCGAACCGATACCGATAGTCATGCTCGACGCCCAAGAACCGCTGATGGAAGCCCAACCTGAACACAATCCAGAGATTCCGGATCTGGCCGCTCACCATCTGGCTTATGTGGTGTATACCTCAGGCTCCACCGGCTTGCCCAAGGGGGTAATGAGTAGCCACCAAGCCCTGAGCAACCGGCTGTTGTGGTTTGTCCGGGATATCGCGACATCCCCACTGGTGGGCGCCCTGAAAACCAGTATCAGCTTTGTCGATTCGATAACTGAAACGCTGGGTGTATTGCTGGCTGGCGGCAAACTGGTGGTTTTCGACAACCACACAGTGAAAGATCCGGTTCGTTTCGGCAAAGGCTTGCAGCGCTTTAACGTTAACACCTTGGTGGTTGTCCCTTCACTCTTGAAGCTCCTGATATCCGATCACGGTGATGATCACCGCGATAACCGCCACTCTCTAACATCAATCAGGATATTGGTTTGCAGCGGGGAACAACTCGCCCCTGAACTGGCACAGCAAGTAGTAACCCATTACCCCGGACTCCGGTTGCTCAATTTTTACGGTTCGTCCGAAGTGAATGGTGACGCGACTTGGTATGAATATTCCGCCCAATCAGGTGTACCGACAGTTTCCGTGATCGGCCGCCCGATTGCCAATACCCAAATCTACATTCTCGACTCTCATGGTCAGCTTGTTCCCTCTGGCGTGGCGGGTGAGATCTATATTGCCGGCGCGGGGCTGGCCCGGGGTTATTTAAACCGCCCGGCACTGACCGCAGAACGTTTCCTCGCCGATCCGTTCTCTGCTGATCCCGGTGCCCGCATGTACAAAACCGGTGATCTCGGCCGCTGGCTGCCCGACGGTACGATTGAATACCTCGGCCGCAATGATTTTCAGGTCAAGCTGCGCGGTTTCCGCATTGAACTCGGCGAAATCGAGGCCCAACTGATGCAGTGCCCCGGCGTGCGCGAGGCGGTTGTGCTGGCGCGCGAAGACGCGACAGGGCAAAAACAACTGGTGGCCTACCTGCGATCCCAAGAGGGCGTTGAACTCCTGCCGGCCGCACTGCGCCAACAGCTTGCCCAACACCTCGCTGACTATATGTTGCCCGGTGCCTTTGTGATGTTGGAGGTTTTCCCGCTGACCCCCAACGGCAAACTTGATCGACAGGCGCTGCCGGCTCCTGGCGGTTCTGCGCTGGTCACCCGCCGCTATGAAGCCCCGGTGGGGGACGTAGAAATTGCCCTGGCACAAATCTGGCAAGACTTACTGGGACTGGAGCAGGTTGGCCGCCATGACCATTTCTTTGAACTTGGCGGACACTCCCTGCTTGCCGTCCAACTGGTCGCCCGCATACGCCAGAAGCTGGCGCGAGAAATACCGTTACAGACACTTTTTGATCAACCCGTCTTAATGACACTGGCCCATACGCTCGCCCAAACGGCCACCACCCTGCAAACGGTGATCCCGACGGCTGACCGCCATCACCCCTTACCGCTCTCTTTCGCCCAACAGCGTTTGTGGTTCCTGGGACAACTCGATCCTGCCGCCAGCTTGGCCTACCATATTCCGGCGGCACTGCGCCTGACCGGTTCGCTCAATCATCAAGCCTTGGCAATGGCCTTTAACCGGCTGGTTGCCCGCCATGAAAGCCTGCGTACCCGTTTTGTGCTCCTTGAAGGCCAACCCTATCAGCATATCGATCCCGCTGACACCGGTTTCCCCCTGACTTACCATGACCTGCGGCAGCTTGATCCGGCCTTGCAGGACGAGCGCGTGACCGAATTGGCCGAACGTGAGGCGCAGACTCTCTTCGATTTCGCCCAAGGCCCGCTGATCCGTGGTCAACTGCTGCAATTAGCCGGGGAGGAGCATGTGTTATTGCTCACCCTGCACCATATTATTACCGACGGCTGGTCGCTTGGGGTACTGGTACGCGAATTGGGAACTTTCTACTCTGCGGCGCTTGAGGGTGATCATCATCCCTTACCGCCCCTGCCTATTCAGTATGCGGATTATGCGGTCTGGCAACATGAACAGTTAAACGATCAGCGGCTCACGGCACAGCGGGATTTCTGGCGTGACCAGCTTAAAGGTGCCCCCGCCCTGCTGACTTTGCCCACCGACCGCCCCCGCCCGGCGATACAGCGCTATGCCGGCAGCCAAATCCCGCTTCATTTTGATGCAGAATTAGTGGCTGCACTTAAGGCGCTAGGGCAGCGCCATCACACCACTCTGTTTATGACCCTGTTGAGTGCCTGGAGTATTGTCCTCACCCGGCTGAGTGGTCAGGAGGAGGTGGTTATCGGCACGCCGATTGCCGGCCGCCAGCACCATGAGCTGGAAGGATTGATGGGCTTCTTTGTCAATACGCTGGCCTTGCGCGTTACCTTGGATGACCGCACCACGGTGGCCGGATTGCTCAACCAAGTTCGTGAACGGGCACTGGCCGCTTACGCCCATCAGGATCTGCCCTTTGAACAGGTGGTGGAAGCCCTCCAGCCGGAACGCAGCTTAAGCCACAGCCCGATCTTTCAGGTTATGCTGGCCCTCAACAATACACCGGCCACGGAGCTGACGTTACCGGGCCTGCAATTTACCCCGATTGAGCAGGCACACCAGAGTGCCCACTTCGATTTAACCCTGTCCCTGACGGAAACCGATGCCGGCCTGTTCGGGGCACTAGAATATGCGGTTGACCTGTTTGATGCTGCCACGATTGCACGGATAGCCGGCTATCTGCAACACGTATTGGCTGCGATGGTAGACGATGCCACCCAACCCGTTGCCCGCCTGCCCTTATTATCGCTGGCAGAACGTCAGCAATTGCTGATCGATTTCAACGACACTCAAGCCGATTTCCCGCAGGATGCACTGATCCATCAACTGTTCGAAGCACAGGCGGCACAACGCCCTGATGCCACAGCGTTGGTTTTTGAGGCGCAAACGCTCAGTTATGGCGAACTAAACCGCCGTGCCAATCGTCTGGCGCACCATCTGATTGCACTGGGAGTACGGCCGGATGATCGGGTAGCGATTTGTGCCGAACGCAGTCTGGAAATGGTGGTGGGTTTGCTGGGTATTCTAAAGGCCGGCGGTGCCTATGTGCCGCTCGACCCGGCCTATCCGTCCGAACGGCTGGCGTATATGCTTGAAGATGCGGCCCCGCAGGTGTTACTCACCCAGGCGGCCTTGGTGGACACGCTGAACAGTCACTTACCGACGGTGGTGCTTGATGCCCCGTCATCCTCTCTCTTTGATGAAAAACGGGAAAATAATCCCGATGCTCAGGCGCTGGGGCTGACATCACAACATCTGGCCTATGTGATCTACACCTCCGGCTCCACCGGACGGCCGAAAGGGGTGATGGTAGCGCACCGGAATGTCATCAATCTTTATACCGGATTGAACAGCATACTTGCCCTTAAACAACCCTGCCGCGTGGCTATGAATGCCAGTATTGTCTTCGATGCCTCGGTGAGTAGCTGGTTCCAGTTGCTTGCCGGCCACACTCTGGTGCTCGTCCCTGAAACCCTGCGTACCGATGGTTTAGCGCTCTGGCACTATTTTGCCCGCCATGGCGTGGATCTGTTTGACTGCACCCCAGTTCAATTGCAATGGCTACTGGACGCCGGTTTGGGAACTACCACCGGGTATCAACCCCGGCAGGTACTGATCGGGGGGGACAGCATTCCTCCCCAGATCTGGTTCACATTGCAACAGATAAAAACCACCCACTTTATCAACGTGTACGGACCCACAGAATGTACGGTTGATGCCAGTTTCTGCCCGGTGGATTTATCCCTGTCACAGCCCGGCATCGGCCGTCCGATGTCCAATACCCGGATTTATATTCTGGATACGCAAGGCCAGCCTGTGCCCCTCGGTGTGACCGGTGAAATCCATATCGGCGGGGCGGGTGTTGCCCGTGGTTACCTGAACCGGCCTGAACTGACGACGGAGCGTTTCCTTGCCGATCCGTTCTCAGCCGAACCCGATGCCCGCATGTACAAGACCGGTGACCTCGGCCGCTGGCGACCCGACGGTAATATCGACTACCTCGGCCGCAATGATTTTCAGGTCAAGCTGCGTGGTTTCCGTATTGAACTGGGCGAAATAGAAGCCCGGCTGATGCAGTGCCCCGGCGTGCGCGAGGCGGTTGTGCTGGCGCGCGAAGATGAGCCAGATCAAAAACGGCTGGTGGCCTACCTGTTGCCGCGGGAGGGTTGTGAACTGATTCCGGCGGAGCTACGTCAGCAACTCACCCAACACCTTTCCGACTATATGCTCCCCAGTGCTTTTGTGGTGTTGGACACTTTCCCGCTGACCCCTAACGGCAAACTCGACCGCCGGGCGTTCCCTGCCCCGGATTCGTCTGCCGTGGTGACCCGTGACTATGAGCCGCCACAGGGAAAAATAGAAACGAATTTGGCTCAGATCTGGCAAGAGTTATTAGAACTGGAGCGTATCAGCCGCCACGACCATTTCTTTGAACTGGGTGGGCACTCATTAATGGCCGTCAGACTGATAACACGTATAAGAAGCCGATTCTTGGTCAATATTTCCCTAACCGAATTGTTTAGTTCGCCCAAATTGGTGGAACAAGCCGCCATCATTTTTTCAGCTCAAATGGGTGCGGTAGGGGAAAACGAGATTGAGTCACTCCAAAGCGATCAACGCGCTGTGCTGGAGAAAAGAGTGGCAGAACAATTGCAGGCTCGCGGAGCTCAGCAACCACCGTTATTGATCACACCCGCAGACAGAGATCAGCCTCTGCCGCTCTCTTTTGCCCAACAGCGGTTATGGTTTCTCAGCCAAATCGATCCGGCTGCGTCTCTGGCCTATCATTTGCCTGCGATACTGCGTCTCACTGGTCAGCTTGACCGCCATGCGCTGACGAGGTCACTTGACCGCCTGATTGCCCGCCATGAAAGCCTGCGCACCCGTTTTGTGCTCCTTGACGGCCAACCCTGCCAGCATATTGATCCGGCTGATATCGGTTTTGCCCTGTCTTACCAGGATTTGCGCCATATCGACGCTGGCCTGCGCCACCATCGTGTTACCGAACTGGCTGATCTTGAAGCCCAGACCCCTTTCGACTTTGCCCAAGGGCCACTGATTCGCGGTCAATTGCTGCAACTGGCAGATGAAGAGCATATCCTGCTGATTACCCTGCATCACATTATTACCGACGGTTGGTCTATTGGGGTACTGGTACGCGAATTGGGTGAGTTTTATCGCGCCGCCCTTGTTGGGGATGATAATTCCTTGCCGCCCCTGCCTATTCAGTATGCGGATTATGCGGTCTGGCAACATGAGCAGTTAAAGGAGACTACCCTTACCGAGCAGCGTGACTTCTGGCGTGCTCAACTTGAAGGTGCGCCAGCCTTACTGGAACTGCCCACCGATCGGCCACGCCCCGCGGTGCAGACTTATGCCGGCAACCAAATTTCTTTCCATCTTGATGCCCCATTACTGGCATCACTGAAACAACTGGGACAGCGCCATAACAGCACCTTATTTATGCTTGTGCTGACCGCCTGGAGTAGTGTCCTCGCCCGGTTGAGCGGTCAGGATGAGATTGTGATTGGCACGCCGGTTGCCGGCCGCCAGCACCATGAACTGGAAGGGCTGATCGGTTTCTTTGTCAATACTCTCGCCCTGCGCGTGACATTCAATGATGACCTCAGTGTGGCAGATCTCCTTACACAGGTGCGGAAACAGGCGCTGGCGGCTTATGCCCATCAGGATCTGCCCTTCGAACAGGTGGTGGAAGCCCTCCAGCCGGAACGCAGCCTCAGCTACAGCCCGATCTTTCAGGTGATGCTGGCGTTGAATAACACTCCAACCCAAGCATTGACATTACCGGGTTTACAACTCACGGCGATGGAGACGACTCATCGTGGTGCTCATTTTGATTTAACCTTGTCTTTAAGTGAAGCCGAGAACGGCTTAGCGGGCGAGCTGGAATATGCCACCGATTTGTTCGACATCGCAACGGTTGAACGCATGGTCGTTTATTTCACCCATACCCTGACGGCGATGGTGGCGGATGAAACGCAACGGATTGCCACGCTGCCGATGCTGCCGGCATCGGAACGACAACAATTGCTGGTCGATTTTAATGCGACTCAAGCAGGTTTCCCACAAGATGCGCTGATCCACTCGCTGTTTGAAACACAGGCTGCACAACGTCCTGATGCTACTGCATTGGTATTTGAGGATAAAACTCTCAGCTATGGCGAACTGAACCGTCGGGCCAATAAACTGGCGCATCACCTGATTGCCCTCGGTGTCCGCCCGGATGATCGGGTTGCCATTTGTGCTGAACGCAGTCTGGAACTGATCGTCGGCTTACTTGCTATCCTGAAAGCCGGCGGGGCTTATGTGCCACTTGATCCTCACTATCCGGCCGAGCGCTTGGTTTATATGCTTGAAGACGCCACGCCCGTGGCCTTGCTGACTCAGGCCACCCAACGCGACAAATTGCCCGGCACCCTGCCGACGGTGTTACTGGATCATCTCCCTGATGACCAGGATCCGCTGTTAGCGGCACAACTCGCCGCACAGCCGGCTGACAATCCTGATGCCCAAGCCTTGGGGCTGACTGCCCGCCATCTGGCCTATGTGATCTACACCTCCGGCTCCACTGGCCAGCCCAAAGGGGTAATGATTGAACATCGCAGCTTGTGTAATTTGATTACCACCCAGCAAGATACGCTGGTACTCATCCCTGACAGCCGCGTCTTACAATTCGCCTCAAATAGTTTCGATGCCTGTATCTGGGAATGCTGCATGGCTTTGGTGGCCGGTGCCCGCCTCTATCTCGCCAAACGCGCTGACCTGCTGCCCGGTGAGATATTGGCCGGCTATCTGGCCACCCATGCCATTAGCCATGTGCTCTTGTCACCGAGCGCACTTGCGACCATGGATTCGCTGCCCGATAGCTTACACACCTTGCTGGTGGGCGGGGAAGCGTGCCCACCAACCTTAGCCAAACGCTGGGCGCAGGGGCGGCAGATGCTCAATGCCTATGGCCCGACGGAAATCACCGTCTGCGCCACCCTCTATCCCTGTGACAGTCAGGACGAAAAAGCGCCTCCGATTGGCCGCCCGATTGCCAATACCCGCCTCTATCTTCTGGATAGCCACGGCCAACCCGTCCCGTTGGGTGTCACCGGGGAGATTTATATTGCCGGTGCCGGCGTTGCCCGCGGTTATTTGAACCGGCCTGAACTGACGGCGGAACGTTTCCTTGCCGATCCGTTCTCTGCCGAGTCCAATGCCCGCATGTACAAAACCGGCGATCTTGGCCGCTGGTTGCCCGACGGCAATATCGAATATCTCGGCCGCAATGATTTTCAGGTCAAACTGCGTGGTTTCCGCATTGAACTGGGAGAAATTGAGGCAAGACTGATGCAGTGCGACGGTGTGCGTGAGGCGGTCGTGCTGGCACGCGAAGACGAACCCAATCAGAAACGGCTGGTGGCCTACCTGCGGCCACAGGCAGGGATTGAATTGGTGCCGGCGGAACTGCGCCAGCAACTCGCCCGGCATCTGGCCGAGTATATGCTGCCCGGTGCCTTTATGGTGCTGGACACCTTCCCGCTGACGCCGAATGGCAAACTGGACCGTCAGGCCCTGCCTGCGCCTGATTCGTCTGCGATGGTGGTACGTGGCTATGAATCCCCGGTGGGTGAAACAGAAATTGCGCTGGCTCAGATTTGGCAAAACTTGCTGGGGCTGGAACACGTCAGTCGCTATGACCATTTCTTTGAGCTGGGCGGGCATTCGTTGATGATCGTCAGCTTGATCGAGGCGTTGCGCAGTACCGGTTGGAAGCTCGACGTTCGCAGTGTCTTCGCCGCTCCTGTCCTTGCCGATATGGCACAGACGCTTCAGCGTGATAACAGTACCTTTGTGGTGCCGCCCAATCTTATTCCTGAGGATTGCACGGCCATCACACCCGCTATGTTGCCGCTGGTTTCGCTGTCCCAAACCGAGATTGATGCCATCATCGCGACCCTTCCCGGTGGAGCAAGCAATATACAGGATATCTACCCGCTGGCACCGTTGCAGGCAGGCATCCTGTTTCATTATCTGATGCAGGCACAAGGGGATACCTATCTGTTACAGAGCCTGCTGGCTTTCGCTACCCGTGAGCGTCTCGATAACTTTTTGGATGCCTTGCAGCGGGTGATTAACCGCCATGATATCTTGCGCACGTCGGTTTACTGGCAAGGATTGGAACAACCGGTTCAGGTGGTTTGGCGTCAGGCTCTGTTGAATATTCATGTTTTCACCCCAACCATAACGGACAATGTGCCTGCCCAACTGCAAGCGCATACCGATCCGCACCGGCATCGCCTTGACTTGACACGAGCACCCCTGTTTGCGGCAGATATTGCCCACGATCCGGTACAGAATGAATGGCTGTTGGCGCTGCGTTTCCATCATCTGGTCAGTGACCATATGACACTGGAGCTGATTTTTGCGGAAATGGCTTTGATATTACAGGGTCAAGCAACACTGCCCACCGCACTGCCTTATCGCAACTTTATTGCCCAGACCCTGAACGTATCAGCGACAGAGCACGAGGACTATTTCCGCACCCGACTCGCTGATATTGACGAACCTACCGCGCCGTTTGGGGTTCTCTCCATCCCCGATAACCCATCAGCAAACGATGATAACGCCATTGCCGCAGACCATCTTTCTGTTGCGCCTGAGTTGGCGCAGGCCATTCGCGCCCAAGCCCGACACCTGAAAGTCAGCCCCAGTGTCCTGTTTCATGTCGCGTGGGCACAGGTATTGGCCAAGACCTGCGGTCGTGATGATGTCGTCTTTGGTTCCGTACTGCTGGGCCGCCTGCAAGGCGGGGCGGGTGCCGATCAGATACTGGGCATGTTTATCAATACCCTGCCAATGCGCGTTTCTCTGGCGGGTCACAGTGTGCAGGCCATAGTACAAGCCACCTATCATGACTTAATGACACTGCTGGAACATGAACAGACACCGTTGGCACTGGCGCAAGGCTGTAGTGGTATAGATAGTGGTGTGGCGCAATCCCTGCCACTGTTTAGTACCTTGCTCAATTACCGTCATTCTCAAGCCAATAATGAGGACGCAAATACCGTCTGGTCGGGTATGCGTGTTATCACCGCGCAGGAACGCACCAACTATCCCATTACGCTATCGGTGGACGATTTGGGCGAGGGTTTTAATCTGACCGCCCATACGGTGGCCAATATTGATCCGGCTCGTGTCACCCATTATCTTCTGACAGCGATAAGGGGTTTGATTGATGCGTTAGTGCACAATCCGCAACAACTGATTCTGGATCTGCCGATCCTGCCGGCGGCAGAGCGGCAACAATTGCTGGTGGAGTTCAACGCCACGCAGGCCGATTTCCCGCAAGACGCGCTGATCCACCAACGAGTTGAAGCGCAGGCCGCACAACGTCCTGACGCCACGGCGCTGGTCTTTGAGGAACAAATCCTCAGTTATGGCGAACTGAATCGCCGGGCCAATCAATTGGCGCATCACCTGATTGCACTCGGTGTCCGCCCGGATGATCGGGTGGCGATTTGTGCCGAACGCAGTCCGGAACTGATCATCGGTTTACTCGCTATCCTGAAAGCCGGCGGGGCTTATCTGCCGCTCGATCCTACCTACCCCGCCGAACGACTGGCGTATATGCTTGAAGATGCCACGCCGGTGGCCTTGCTGACTCAGGCCGCCCACCGCGACACACTGCCCGGCACCCTGCCAACGGTGTTACTGGATCATCTTCTTGATGACCAAGACCCGCTGTTAGCGGCACAACCGACTGACAATCCTGATGCTCAGAGTTTGGGGCTGACTAGCCGTCATCTGGCTTATGTGATCTACACCTCCGGTTCCACCGGCCAACCGAAAGGCGTGATGGTTGAGCACCGCAATGTCCTGCGTCTGATCGTTAACAGTGGTTTTGCTGATATCAGTCCGAATGACTGTATTGCTCATTGTGCCAATCCGGCTTTTGACGCCTCAACGTGGGAAGTCTGGGCTGCCCTGCTCAATGGCGCACGCCTGCATGTGGTTTCCCCATCGGTGTTGCTTGACCCGGTACAGTTCTGCCAGACGCTGCTCAAGGGGCACGTCACGGCCCTTTGGCTAACGGTGGGGTTATTTAACGAATACCTGAATGCGCTCAGTCCCCTATTTGGGCAATTGCGTTACTTGCTGGTCGGCGGTGATGTCCTCGACCCAAGGAAAATACAGCAGGTACAGTTGGCTGAATCCCGACCCGCCCACCTGATTAACGGCTATGGCCCGACGGAAACCACCACCTTTGCGGTAACTTATGCCATTGATACCCCGGTTGATCCTGACCGTTCGATTCCCATTGGCCGCCCGATTGCCAACACTCAAATTTACATTCTGGACAGCCACGGTCAGCCCGTACCCCTCGGTGTGGCTGGTGAAATCCATATTGGCGGTGCCGGCGTCGCCCGTGGTTATCTCAATCGCCCTGAACTGACAGCGGAGCGTTTTCGCTGTGATCCGTTTTCTGCCGACCCGCAAGCCCGCATGTACAAAACCGGCGACCTCGGCCGCTGGCGGCCCGACGGTAATATCGACTATCTCGGCCGCAATGATTTTCAGGTCAAGCTGCGTGGCTTCCGCATTGAACTGGGGGAAATTGAGGCAAGACTGATGCAGTGCGATGGCGTGCGTGAGGCAGTGGTGCTGGCGCGTGAAGATGAGCCAGATCAAAAACGGCTGGTGGCCTACCTGTTGCCGCGGGAGGGTTGTGAACTGATCCCGGCGAAGCTACGTCAGCAACTCACCCAACACCTTGCCGACTATATGCTGCCCAGCGCCTTTATGGTACTGGATGCCTTCCCGCTGACACCCAATGGCAAACTCGACCGCCGGGCACTGCCTGCCCCTGACGCATCGGCGGTGGCAATCCATCACTATGAGGCGCCAAACAGTGAGGAAGAAATGGTTCTGGCCCAAATCTGGCAGGAGGTGCTGGGATTAGAGCAAGTGGGTCGCCGTGACCACTTTTTTGAACTTGGGGGGCATTCACTGATGCTTATGCAGTTATCAACGCGCATTCAAGACGAATTCTGGGTCGATATTCCCATCTCTTCGCTGTTTCTCTCCCCTCAATTGACGCAACAGGCGGAGATTATCTTTGCAGCGCAAATGGAGGCGATAGGGAAAAACGAGTTTGAATCACTCCAAAACACGCTGGATTCAATGTCCACAGAAGAATTAATGACGATTTTAGGCGAAGAAAATACCCGCAGAGGAAGTAATCAATGACAAGGTCTGACATCAATCCCGATAATCTGAAACGAGCTGCTTTAAAAAAGAAAATTAAAGCGCAATTACAGGCACAAAAGTATCAGAAGCGGCCGCCCATCAAACCGGCCGCCCGTGATATACCTCTGCCATTATCTTTCGCTCAACAACGTTTGTGGTTCCTTAACCAACTTGATCCGGCTGCGGGTCTGGCCTACCACATGCAGGCAGGGCTACGCCTGACCGGTCACCTTGACCGTGATGCCCTGAATAACACGCTCAATCGCCTGACCGAGCGTCACGAAAATCTGCGTACCCGTTTTATACTGATTGAGGGACAACCTTGCCAATACATTGATCCTGCCGATATCGGCTTTGCCCTCTCTTATCAAGATCTGCGCTCGCTGGAGACAGAACAGCACGCTACCCGCATTGCGGCAGTGACTGAGCTTGAGGCTCAGACGCCTTTCGATTTGACTCAGGGGCCGCTGATCCGCGGCCAATTGCTGCAACTGGGAGATGAAGAGCATATCCTGCTGATCACTCAGCATCACATCATTTCTGATGGCTGGTCTATTGGCGTATTGGTGCACGAATTGGAGGCACTCTATCGCGCCGAATTGGATAACACGGATGCGCTGCTCCCGCCACTTCCCATTCAGTACGCTGACTATACTGTCTGGCAACGTAACTGGTTACAGGAAGAGAAGCTTACTCAACAGCGCGATTTCTGGCATGCCCAACTCGAAGGTGCCCCAGCCCTGCTGACACTCCCCACGGATCGACCTCGTCCGGCGGTACAAACTTATGCAGGGAACCAATTATCTGTTCAGTTCGATACTGACTTACTGGCATCACTTAAATCGATTGGACAACGCCATAACACGACGCTGTTTATGGTTATACTGACCGCCTGGAGTATTGTCCTCGCCCGGCTGAGTGGTCAGGAGGAGGTGGTTATTGGCACCCCTGTCGCCAATCGTCCACACAAAGAACTGGAAAGGTTGATGGGATTTTTCGTCAATACTCTGGCCTTGCGCGTCACCCTGAGTGATAACCTCAGCATTGCAGACCTGTTGGACCAAGTCCGTGAACGGGCGCTGGCGGCTTATGCCCATCAAGATTATCCCTTTGAGCAAGTGGTGGAAACGCTCCAGCCTGAGCGTAGTTTAAGCCACAGCCCGATCTTTCAGGTGATGCTGGCACTCAATAACATCCCTGCCAAGACGTTCACGTTACCGGATCTGCAACTCGCCCCGATTGAACTGATACGTCACAGTGCCCACTTCGATATGACATTATCGCTGACCGAAACCGAAGCGGGTTTATTGGGGGAATTGGAGTATGCACTTGATCTGTTTGACGCCGCAACCATTGAACGGATGATGGGCTATTTGCACCAAGTACTGGCCGCGATGGTAGACGATGCAACACAACCCGTTGCCCGTCTGCCCCTGTTATCGGCGGCAGAACGCCGGCAAATCCTCACGGACTTTAACGCCACACAGGCCGATTTCCCGCAAAATGCGTTGATCCACCAGCGAGTTGAAACGCAGGCGGCACAACGTCCTGATGCCACGGCGCTGGTCTTTGAGGAACAAACCCTCAGTTATGGCGAGCTGAATCGCCGGGCCAATCAATTGGCGCATCACCTGATTGCGCTCGGTGTCCGCCCGGATGATCGGGTGGCGATTTGTGCCGAACGCAGTCCGGAACTGGTCGTCGGTTTGCTCGCTATCCTGAAAGCCGGCGGGGCTTATCTGCCGCTTGATCCAACCTATCCCGCCGAACGGCTGGCGTATATGCTTGAAGATGCCACGCCGGTGGCCTTGCTGACTCAGGCCGCCCACCGCGACACACTGTCCGGCACCCTGCCAACGGTGTTACTGGATCATCTTCTTGATGACCAAGACCCGCTATTAGCGGCACAACTGGCGACACAACCGGCGGATAATCCTGATGCACAGAGCTTGGGGCTGACTAGCCGTCATCTGGCTTATGTGATCTACACCTCCGGTTCCACTGGCCAACCAAAAGGCGTGATGGTCGAACACCGCAATGTCCTGCGTTTGCTGATCAATAATGGCTTTGCCGATATCGGCCCGGATGACTGTCTTGCCCACTGCGCCAATATCTCCTTTGACGCTGCCACCTGGGAAGTGTGGTCCGGCTTGGTTCATGGCGCCCGTATTCTGTTAATCCCCGAAAAAGCGTTGCTGCAAGCCGCCGAATTTGGTCGCAGTTTGTCAGCGCAAGGCGTGAGTGCCCTGTTCCTCACCTCCGCCCTCTTTAACCACTATGCCCATTTGATTGGGCCTTCATTGGCGGGATTGCGTTATGTCCTGTTCGGGGGGGAGCAGACTGACACCCGTCCCGCGATTCATCTGCGCGCCGAATCTCCTCCGCAATCTTTGCTGCATGTGTATGGGCCAACGGAAACCACCACCTTCGCCACCGCCTATCTCATCCCTGAGGCAGAAGATAAAGATGGCCGCCCAGAAATCCCCATTGGCCGCCCGATCGCCAATACTCAAGTCTATATTCTGGATAAACACGGCCAGCCGGTGCCCCTCGGTGTGACCGGTGAAATTTATATTGGCGGAGCCGGCGTCGCCCGTGGTTATCTCAATCGCCCAGAACTGACAGCGGAACGTTTTCACCGTGATCCATTCTCTGCTGATCCCGCTGCGCGGATGTACAAAACCGGCGACCTCGGCCGCTGGCGGCCCGACGGTAATATCGACTACCTCGGCCGCAATGATTTTCAGGTGAAATTACGCGGCTTCCGTATTGAACTGGGCGAAATAGAAGCCCGGCTGATGCAGTGCCACGGGGTACACGAAGCGGTAGTGCTGGCGCGCGAAGATGCGTCAGGACAAAAACAGTTGGTAGCTTACCTGCGGCCACAGGAGGGCGTTGAACTCCTGCCCGCAGAACTGCGCCGGCAGCTTGCCCAGCACCTTGCGGACTATATGCTGCCCGGTGCCTTTGTGATGCTGGACACTTTCCCGCTGACCCCCAACGGCAAGCTCAACCGGCAGGCACTGCCGGCCCCTGACGCTTCGGCAGTGGTCACCCGCCACTATGAAGCCCCGGTGGGGGATGTGGAAATCGCCTTAGCTCAGATCTGGCAAGATTTACTGGGGCTGGAACACGTCGGTCGCCATGACCACTTCTTCGAACTCGGCGGGCACTCACTGTTGATCGTCAGCCTGATGGAGCGACTGCACAAGCTGGGCTGGCGACTGGAGGTGCGCAGCGTATTCGATGCCCCGGTTCTGCAAGCGCTGGCGCAAACTCTGTCAACCGCCCAGAATGCGCCCCAGATTTTCGAGGTGCCTGCTAACCTTATCCCCACCGGTTGCACGGCAATCACTCCCGACATGTTGCCGCTGGTGCCACTTACCCAAATCGAGATCGATACCCTGACGGCGGCGATCCCCGGCGGCGCCGGCAATGTGCAGGATATTTATCCACTCGCCCCGTTGCAGGAAGGGATTTTCTTCCACCATCTATTGCAAACCCAGGGGGATGATTATCTGCTGCGCAGTCTGCTCGCCTTTGACTGCCGTGAACGGCTCAATGCCTTTTTGGCCGCCCTGCAACACATTATCGACCGCCATGATATTTTGCGCACGTCTGTCCATTGGCAGGGCTTGTCCCAGCCCGTTCAGGTGGTCTGGCGTCAGGCAACCTTGCCCGTCAAGGTTCTTACACCCGTCCCAGACACCGAAGAAGACGTTTTAGCCCAACTGCGTGCCACCACCGATCCCCGCCGGCACCACCTCGACCTGCGGCAGGCGCCGTTGTTTGCCGCCGATATCGCCCACGATCCGCTGCGCAATGACTGGCTGCTGGCCTTGCGTTTTCACCATCTGGTCAGTGACCATCTGACACTGGAGCTGATTTTCGCTGAAATGGCTCAGGTATTGCAGGGCCATGCCGAAACCCTGCCGGCCGCCCTGCCGTACCGTAACTTTGTTGCCCAAACGTTAAGTGTGCCCGCCACTGCACATGAAGCCTATTTCCGTCGCCAACTGGCCGATATTGAGGAACCCACCGCTCCCTTTGGGTTGCTTGAGGTTCCTCGCCACGACGATACTGTCAGCGAAAAAAATCAGTTGCTTGAGCCTGCGCTGGCAAACGCCGTTCGCGTTCAGGCGCGCCGGTCGGGGGTCAGCCCCAGCGTGCTGTTCCATGTCGCCTGGGCGCAGGTTCTGGCACAAACCAGTGGCCGTGATGATGTGATCTTTGGTTCGGTCTTACTGGGGCGCCTGCAAGGAGTCACGGGTGCCGACAGAATATTGGGCATGTTTATCAATACCCTGCCGGTACGGATTGCGCTGGCTGATTTGAGCGTGCAGGCCGTGGTACAGGCCACCTATCAAAATCTGACTGCCCTGCTGGAACACGAGCAGGCACCGCTGGCACTGGCCCAACAGTGCAGCGGCGTGCCCACCGCCCTGCCTCTGTTCACTGCCCTGCTGAACTACCGTCACAGCCATGTCAGTGAGGCAGATGCCGAGGAGGATGAAATTTGGCGCGGGATGCGCCTCCTAACGGCAGAAGAGCGCACCTCCTTCCCCATCACCCTGTCGGTGGATGATATGGGCGTGGATTTTCGGCTGACCGCCCAAACCGTAACGGGCGCCGATCCCGCCCGCATTATCCGTTACCTTGTCACCGCCCTGCATGGCCTGATTGAGGCACTGAGCCAGCATCCGCAGCAACCGATTCTGCCACTGTCGGTACTCCCTGCCGCAGAACGCCGGCAAATCCTCACGGACTTTAACGCCACACAGGCCGATTTCCCGCAGAATGCGTTGATCCACCAGCGAGTTGAAACGCAGGCGGCACAACGTCCTGATGCCACGGCGCTGGTCTTTGAGGAACAAACCCTCAGTTATGGCGAGCTGAATCGCCGGGCCAATCAATTGGCGCATCACCTGATTGCGCTCGGTGTCCGCCCGGATGATCGGGTGGCGATTTGTGCCGAACGCAGTCCGGAACTGGTCGTCGGTTTGCTCGCTATCCTGAAAGCCGGCGGGGCTTATCTGCCGCTTGATCCAACCTATCCCGCCGAACGGCTGGCGTATATGCTTGAAGATGCCACGCCGGTGGCCTTGCTGACTCAAGCCGCCCACCGCGACACACTGCCCGGCACCCTGCCAACGGTGTTACTGGATCATCTTCTTGATGACCAAGACCCGCTGTTAGCGGCACAACCGGCGGATAATCCTGATGCGCAAGCCTTGGGGCTGACTAGCCGTCATCTGGCCTATGTGATCTACACCTCCGGTTCCACCGGCCAACCGAAAGGGGTGATGGTCGAACACCGCAATGTCCTGCGTTTGCTGATCAATAATGGCTTTGCCGATATCGGCCCGGATGACTGTCTTGCCCATTGCGCCAATATCTCCTTTGACGCCGCCACCTGGGAAGTGTGGTCCGGCTTGGTTCATGGCACCCGTATTCTGTTAATCCCAGAGAAAACCTTGCTGCAACCCGCCACTTTTGGTCACTGCCTGTCAGCACAAGGTGTGAGTGCCCTGTTCCTCACCTCCGCCCTCTTCAACCACTATGCCCATTTGATTGGGCCTTCACTGGCGGGATTGCGTTATGTCCTGTTCGGGGGGGAGCAGACTGACACCCGTCCCGCTATTCATCTGCGCGCCGAATCTCCTCCGCAATCTTTGTTACATGTGTATGGGCCAACGGAAACCACCACCTTCGCCACCGCCTATCTCATCCCTGAAATGGAAGATAAAGACGGCCGCCAAGAAATCCCCATTGGCCGCCCGATCGCCAATACCCAGATCTATATTCTGGATAAACACGGCCAGCCGGTGCCCCTCGGCGTGGCCGGTGAAATTTATATTGGCGGTGCCGGCGTCGCCCGTGGTTATCTCAATCGCCCAGAACTGACAGCGGAACGTTTTCGCCGTGATCCGTTCTCTGCCGACCCGCAAGCCCGGATGTACAAGACCGGCGACCTCGGCCGCTGGCAGCCCGATGGCAATATCGACTACCTCGGCCGCAATGATTTTCAGGTGAAATTACGCGGTTTCCGCATTGAACTGGGCGAAATCGAGGCCCGGCTGATGCAGTGCCACGGGGTACACGAAGCGGTCGTTCTCGTTCGTGAAGACACGACCGGGCAAAAACAGTTGGTGGCTTACCTGCGGCCTCAGGAGGGCGTTGAACTCCTGCCGGCAGAACTTCGCCGGCAGCTTGCCCAGCACCTCGCGGATTACATGCTGCCCGGTGCCTTTGTTATGCTGGAGGTTTTCCCGCTGACCCCCAACGGCAAACTCGACCGTCAGGCGCTGCCGGCGCCTGACGGTTCGGCGGTGGTCACCCGCCACTATGAAGCCCCGGTGGGAGACGTGGAAATCGCCTTAGCCCAAATCTGGCAAGACTTGCTGGGAGTGGAACACGTCAGCCGCCATGACCATTTTTTTGAGCTTGGCGGGCACTCCCTGATGATCGTCAGCCTGATGGAGCGACTGAACAAGCTGGGCTGGCGGCTGGAGGTGCGTAGCGTGTTCGATGCCCCGACCCTGCGGGCGCTGGCACAAACCCTGTCGGCAGACCAACGCGCTTTAAAGGCTTTCGAGGTACCCCCCCATCTTATCCCTGCCGGCTGCACGGCAATCACCCCCGACATGTTGCCGCTGGTGTCGCTCTCCCAAGCTGAGATCGACACCCTGACGGCGGCGATCCCCGGTGGTGTCGGCAATGTGCAGGATATCTACCCGCTCGCCCCGTTGCAGGAAGGCATTTTCTTTCACCATTTATTGCAAACCCAGGGGGACGATTATCTGCTGCGCAGTCTGTTCACCTTTGACAGCCGGGCACGGCTCGATGCCTTTTTGGCCGCCCTGCAACAGGTTATCGACCGCCATGATATTTTGCGCACCTCCATTTATTGGCAGGGCCTGCCCCAGCCCGTTCAGGTGGTCTGGCGTCAGGCAACGTTGCCCGTTAATGTCTTTACACCCGCCCCAGACACCGAAGAAGACGTTATAGCCCAACTGCGTGCCGCCACTGATCCCCGCCGGCACCGTCTTGATCTGCGGCTGGCTCCGTTGTTTGCCACCGATATTGCCTACGATCCGCAGCACAATCAGTGGCTGCTGGTCTTGCGTTTTCACCATCTGGTCAGTGACCATATGGCCATGGAGCTGATTTTCGCAGAGATGGCGCAAATCTTGCTGGGCAAGGCTGAAACCCTACCAGCAGCCCTGCCGTACCGTAACTTTGTTGCCCAAACGTTAAGTGTGCCCGCCACTGAACACGAAGCTTATTTCCGTCGCCAACTGGCTGATATTGAGGAACCCACCGCCCCCTTTGGGCTGCTTGAGATGACCAGCAACAAGGGTGTTATCAACGAAGAAACCCTGTTGCTTGATCCCGCGCTGGCAAACACCATTCGCACCCAAGCCCGCCGTCTGGGCGTCAGCTCCGGTGTACTGTTTCATGTCACCTGGGCGCAGGTACTGGCGAAAATCAGTGGTCACGACGATGTCGTCTTTGGCACTGTCTTACTGGGGCGTTTGCAGGGAGTCTCTGGCGCTGACAGGATATTGGGCATGTTTATCAATACCCTGCCGATACGGATCACGCTGGCCGGCCTGAGCGTGCAAGCCGCAGTACAGGCCACCTATCAAAACCTGACCACGCTGCTGGAACATGAGCAGGCACCGTTGGTGCTGGCCCAACGATGCAGCGGCGTGGCGGCTCTCTTGCCCCTGTTCAGTACCCTGTTGAACTACCGTCACAGTCATATCAATGAGACAAACGCGGAGGCCGTGGATGATGAAATTTGGCACGGGATACGCCTTCTGACAGCAGAAGAGCGCACCAACTTCCCCATCACGCTGGCGGTAGATGATCTGGGCGCCGCAGGTTTCCAGCTCACCGCCCAGACCATAGCGGGGGTCGATCCCGCCCGCATTACCCGTTACCTTGTCACTGCCCTGCATGGCCTGATTGAGGCCCTGATCCAGCATCCGCAGCAACCGATTCTGCAAGTGCCGGTTATTCCCGCCGCAGAACACCAGCAATTGCTGGTGGACTTTAACGCCACGCAGGCTGATTTCCCGCAAGATGCGCTGATCCACCGACTGTTTGAAACGCAAGCGGCACAACGACCTGATGCCACGGCGTTGATCTTTGAGGAACAAACCCTCAGCTATGGCGAACTGAATCGTCGTGCCAATCAATTGGCGCATCATCTGATTGCGCTCGGTATCCAACCGGATGACCGGGTGGCGATTTGTGCCGAACGCAGTCTGGAGATGATGGTGGGCTTGCTGGCGATTTTGAAGGCCGGCGGAGCCTATGTGCCGCTCGATCCGGCTTATCCGGCCGAGCGGCTGGATTATATGCTGGCGGATGCCGCGCCGGTTGTGTTACTCACCCAGACGGGCCTGCTGGAAAACCTGGGCAGCCATCTGCCTACTGTGGTGCTTGATGATCCGTCATCCCCTCTCTTTGATGAAAAACGGGAAAACAATCCTGATGTTCAGGCGCTGGGGCTGACGTCACAGCATTTGGCCTATGTGATCTACACCTCCGGTTCTACCGGACGACCCAAAGGGGTGATGGTGACGCACCGGAATGTCATCAATCTTTATGCGGGATTAAACCCCGTACTCGCCCTCACGCCACCGTGCCGCGTGGCCATGAATGCCAGTATTGTCTTCGATGCCTCGGTGAGCAGTTGGTTCCAGTTGCTTGCCGGCCATACGCTGGTGCTTGTCCCGGAAGTTCTGCGTACCGATGGTTTAGCGCTCTGGCGCTATTTTGCCCGCCATGCCGTGGATCTGTTTGACTGCACCCCGGTTCAATTGCAATGGTTACTGGACGCCGGTTTAGGCACCTCCGCCGGGTATCAACCCCAGCGGGTACTGATCGGGGGGGACACTATTCCGCCCCTGATCTGGTCCAGACTGCAACAGATAGAAACCACCCGCTTTATCAACGTCTACGGGCCAACAGAATGTACGGTGGATGCCAGTTTCTGCCCGGTAGATATATCCCTGCCGCAGCCCAGTATCGGCCGCCCGATTGCCAATACCCGGATTTATATCCTGGATAGCCACGGCCAGCCCGTGCCCCTCGGTGTGGCCGGTGAAATTTATATCGCCGGTGCCGGCGTGGCGCGGGGTTACCTCAATCAGCCGGAACTGACGGCGGAACGCTTCCTCATCGATCCCTTCTCGTCAGACCCGAACGCCCGCATGTATAAAACCGGTGATTTGGGTCGCTGGCGGCCTGACGGCAATATCGAATACCTTGGCCGCAATGATTTTCAGGTCAAGCTGCGCGGCTTCCGTATTGAACTGGGTGAAATCGAGGCCCAACTGATGCAGTGCCACGGCGTGCAAGAAGCGGTGGTGATTGCCCGTGAAGACGCGACAGGGCAAAAACAGTTGGTCGCTTATTTGCGTCCACAGGAGGGTGTTGAACTGCTGCCGGCCGAACTGCGCCAGCAACTTGCCCAATATCTGGCTGACTATATGCTGCCCAGCGCCTTTGTGATGCTGGATGCTTTCCCATTGACCCCCAACGGTAAACTCGACCGGCAGGCGCTGCCGACCCCTGACGGTTCGGCGGTGATCACCCGTCAGTATGAAGCCCCAGTGGGAGACGTAGAAATCGCCCTGGCCCGGATCTGGCAAGATTTGCTGGGACTGGAAAAAGTCGGCCGTAATGATCACTTCTTTGAACTTGGCGGGCACTCGCTGTTGATCGTCAGCCTGATGGAACAGTTGCATAAGCTGGGCTGGCGGCTGGAAGTGCGCAGCGTATTCGATGCCCCGATCCTGCGGGAGTTAGCGCAAACCCTGTTAACAGACCCACACACGTCACCGGCTTTCGAAGCGCCCGCCAATCTTATTCCCGCCGATTGCACGGTGATTACTCCCGGTATGTTGCCGCTGGTATCACTCTCCCAATCCGAGATTGATGCCCTGACGGCGGCGATCCCCGGTGGCACCGGCAATGTGCAGGATATCTACCCGCTCGCCCCGTTGCAGGAAGGGATTTTCTTCCACCACCTATTGCAAACCGAAGGGGACAATTATCTGCTGCGCTGTCTGCTCACCTTTGATCACCGTGAACGGCTCAATGCCTTTTTGGCCGCCCTGCAACAGGTTATCGACCGCCATGATATTTTACGCACGTCCATCCATTGGCAGGGCCTGCCCCACCCCGTTCAGGTAGTCTGGCGTCAGGCAACCTTGCCCGTTAATATCTTTACCCCTGCCCCAGACACCGAAGAAGAAGATGTTATAACCCAATTGCGGGCGGCCACCGATCCCCGCCGGCACCGCCTCGACCTGGGGCAGGCCCCGTTGTTTGCCGCCGATATTGCCCACGATCCGCGACACAATCAATGGCTGCTGGCCTTACGTTTGCATCATCTGGTCAGTGACCATATAACACTGGAGCTAATTTTTGCTGAAATGGCGCAAATCTTGCGGGGCAAGGCTGAAACCCTGCCGACTGCCCTGCAATACCGTAACTTTGTTGCTCAAACCTTGCGTGTACCTGCCGCTGAGCACGAAACCTATTTCCGGCAATTACTGGGCGATGTGGAAGAGCCTACTTTGCCGTTTGCATTACGTGATGTACAAGGGAACGACCGCGATGAATATGATGAAATCGTAGAAGATAACCTCATACTGGATGATGAACTGGCACAACAGATCCGCGATTGTGCCCGTCAGCAGGGCATCAGTTCAGCGGTTCTGTTCCATTTGGCTTGGGCACAAGTGTTGGCGCGATGCTGCGGCCGTGATGATGTGATCTTCGGCACCGTTTTATTGGGTCGGCTACAAAGTGGTCTGGGAGCTTCCCAAATGCTCGGAATGTTTATCAATACCCTGCCCGTCCGCGTTAAGTTACAGGGACGTAATGTTAAACAGGCGGTACAGGAAACCTACCAATTGTTAAGTGAATTGCTGGATCATGAACAGATCCCACTGGCAATTGCCCAGCGTTGCAGTGGGGTTCAGGCACCATTGCCACTGTTTAACAGTCTGCTGAATTTCCGCTATAGCCCGCAAGGAGATGAACAAGTCGCCTCAATGACTTGGGAAGGCATTCAGGTGTTAGGAAGCGAGGAGCGCAGCAATTATCCCTTATCACTGGATGTGGATGATTTTGATAATGGATTCAGATTGACGACGCAATGCAGCCAGAAAGTCAATCCGGTGCGGATTAATGCTTATGTCAACCGGGCGTTAAAAGGCATTGTAGCCGCATTGCAACATAATCCTGAGCAACCCATCCAAACTATCGATATTCTGCCCTTGGCAGAGCGCACGCAATTACTGGCAACATTTAATGATACCGCTGCTGAATATCCGCAAGAAGCCTTAATCCACCAATTGTTCGAACAGCAAGCAGCACGGACACCGGATGCCACCGCGCTGATCTTTGGCGAGAGCGAACTGAGTTACGCGGAACTGAACTGCCATGCCAACCAACTGGCACACCAACTCATTGCGTCCGGTGTGCGCCCCGATGATCGCATCGCTATCTGTGCTGATCGCAGTCTGGTGATGATTATCGGCATCTATGGCATCCTGAAAGCGGGTGCGGGTTATGTTCCCCTTGATCCTGAATACCCCGTTGAGCGTTTGGCTTATCAATTGTCAGATAGTCAACCGGTCTTGTTGCTGACTCAGCAACACTTACAGGGGGTTTTGCCAACTCTGGATATTCCCGTCTGGTTGCTGGACGATGAATCCCACCGAAATAAGGTGGCAAAACAGCCGGACCATAACCCTGATGCCCGTCAGATCGGGCTTAATCCCCACCATCTGGCCTATATTATCTATACTTCCGGCTCGACGGGGCAGCCCAAAGGCGTGATGCTGGAACACCGCAATGTGGTGAATTTTATCCATGCCCAGCACCAGACCAGCCATCCTCAATTAGGTGATTGCATTTTGCAATTTGCCACCATCGCGTTTGATACCTCGGTATCGGATATTTTTCCGACGCTGGCATCCGGTGCGACGTTGGTTCTGCGCCCCGCGCATATCCGTGTGCCGGATAAGGCATTTGTTGATCTGTTAAATACACAGAAGATCACCATCATGGATATGCCCACCGCTTTCTGGCATCAATGGGTAGAAGAGATGATGGCGGAACGCTGTGGTTTCGGGAAATATCTGCACACGGTTATTGTCGGCGGTGAGAAAGCGGAATTGCACCATTGGCAGAACTGGCAATCGATGCCGGCAACGCAATCCTGCCGCTGGATTAACTCCTATGGCCCGACAGAAACCACGGTTATCGCCACAACATTCACTTTGGATAACACATCCACCTTGGATAACTCATCGATACCGGCTGACAAGCACGCCTGGGAGAGCACCGGTAATATTCCGCTCGGCCGTCCATTACCCAACACTCAGATTTACATTCTGGATGCCCGCGGCCAGCCCGTGCCCCTCAGTGTGGCCGGTGAAATTTATATCGCCGGTGCCGGCGTGGCCCGTGGTTACCTCAACCGGCCGGAACTGACGGCGGAACGCTTCCTCGCCGATCCCTTCTCGTCAGATCCGAACGCCCGCATGTATAAAACCGGTGACCTTGGTCGCTGGCTGCCCGACGGTACGATTGAATACCTCGGCCGCAATGATTTTCAGGTTAAATTACGCGGCTTCCGCATTGAACTCGGTGAAATCGAAGCCCAACTGATGCAGTGCTCCGGCGTGCGCGAGGCGGTTGTGCTGGCGCGTGAAGATGCAACAGGGCAAAAGCAGTTGGTCGCTTACCTGCGGCCACAGGAGAACGTTGAACTTCTGCCGGTGGAACTGCGTCAACAGCTTGCCCAGTCTCTGGCTGATTATATGCTGCCCAGTGCGTTTGTCATGCTGGATGCTTTCCCGCTGACCCCCAACGGTAAACTGAACCGGCAGGCGTTGCCGGCGCCTGATGGATCGGCGGTGGTCACCCGCCGCTATGAAGCCCCGGAAGGGGACGTGGAGACTGCCCTGACCCGGATCTGGCAAGACTTGTTGGGAGTGGAAAAAGTCGGCCGTAATGATCACTTCTTTGAGCTTGGCGGCCACTCCCTGCTCGCGGTACAGTTGTTGAACCGTATGCGTGAACAAGGGATGGAGGTCGCACTGACCACTTTGTTCGCCCATCCGACCTTGAGTGATCTCGCCTTGGCGATAAAAGAATATGTTGCCATGCCAGCATCCCCATTTGATGCAAATCCGGTACCGTTAAGTCCGGCAGGCGCTTTGCGCCCTTTATTTTTAGTCCATGAAATTTCCGGTGACCCATTGGTTTACTCGCCACTGGCGGCTTTACTGCCACCTGAGCTGCCCGTCTACGCATTGCAGGCGCTTGGCATCCACACGCTGGCGCATCCTCCGGCGTCAATTGAAGCGCTGGCGGCCTGTCATATTCAGGCGATCCGCCGCGTCCAGCCACACGGGCCTTATCGTCTGGCCGGCTGGTCAATAGGCGGGATGATTGCCTATGAAATCGCGCAACAATTAACGGCCGATGGTGAGACGGTAGCGTTTATCGGCATGATCGATTCCTATCATCATACCGATAACGACAATCATGGATCGTCAATAACCCCCCGCCAATCTGTCGATCAAGAAACAACACAAGTTAAGTTAATCATTGATTCACTGCGTATTGAAAAGAGTATTGACGATGAACAGATGTTAAACGAGCTACACCAACTCAGTACGTTAGAGCACCTTGTTGATTACTCCATTAAACACCAATGGTTGCCGGCCGATATCACACGCGAAGATATTCTCCTCCGTCTCTATACCACTGGGATAATGACGCAGCTTGATCAGGCCTATGTGGCAAAAAAATCATCCTTGGCGATCCATCTCTATACCGCAGATGAGTTAGTCAATGGCGATGTTTGGCGCGGTTGGCATGACATCGTTGGTCATGATTCAGTGCTTCATCCTATTGGTGGCACGCATTTATCCATCATGCACCCGCCTTTGCTAAACCAGATCGCAGATTCCATCAGCGAAAACTTACAGGCAGTCCCTGCTTTCGACCCGTGCGTTATCATTCAACAGGGATCGCCATCGCTGGCACCGCTATTTTGCCTGCCGGGTGCGGGTGCCAGCCCGTCCAGTTTGCTTGAACTGGCGCTCTCGTTCCCCCAACAACTCCCGATATATGCTTTGCAGGCACGCGGGTTTACGGCTGAGCACAACTTCCCTTACTCCAGCGTGGAAGGGGCTGCCCGTACCTATATCCAACATATCCGGCACATCCAGCCTCATGGCCCTTATCACCTGCTCGGTCACTCTTTCGGTGGTTGGATCGCCTTTGAGCTGGCGTTGCAATTGCAGGCTGAGGGGGAACAGGTTGCTACTCTCATCCTGATTGATACGGATGGGCCTGACCAGCAAGCGGGGGATTTCAAATCCACCAACCGCACTGAGACACTGATGGAGTTGATCGAGATTTATAACCTGATATTAGAAAAACCGCTTGCGCTGACCCGATCTGATCTCGATGACTTGACGCCGGATGAACAGATTCAGCATCTGCATAATGCCTTGGTGAAAGCCGGTCTCTTTCCGGCAAAAACGCCGATATCACTGTTGCAAGGCATTGTCCGCGTGATGCAGGCTAATCTGAACACGTGCTATATCCCCCGTACCCGTTATGCGGGGCGGGTTCATCTGATCAATGCCGAGAAAGGCGCTTTGGCTGAAAGGAGAGCGCACGAAACCCGGTGGGCGCTTCACGTAGCTGAACTCAATACGAGGCGGGTGCCCGGCAATCATATGACCATGTTGTCCGCCCCACAGGTCGGGCAGTGGATAGCCCAATTATGGCAAGAATTAGATTGCCTGCGTAATCCAAAGTAACGTGATTATCTCCCCGCATTGCGGGGGATAATCAATGTATCCTGAAGTGCGACGAGTGTATATGAGTGAAAAAATGAGTGAAAAGCAAGAATGGCAGGCGCTGCTCGACCAGTTTATTTCCCATACCGGTGAAGAAGGATTGTTTGAACTGGAAACAAACATTGCAGATGACCCTGTCACTTATTGTCGCCGTGAGTTAGGCCATCCCATAGGCGAACTGACAGAACTTGAAAAGGTATTCGTTTCGGTGGATATCCCGGAATTTCCGCTTAATGCCGATAGTTATGCCCGGTATTTGAGCGAGGATATCCTTAATCACGTTGTGCCCGTGTCATCACCCGCCTTTGTGGGTCACATGACATCGGCGCTTCCCAAGCATCTGCCTGCACTCGGCAAGGTATTGACAGCACTGAACCAAAACTTGGTCAAACTGGAAACCTCGCATATTTTAACGGCGCTGGAACGCCAAGTACTGGGTATGATGCACAAATTGGTCTATCACCGTGATGAAGATTTCTACCAGCAGTGGCTTCATAACGGTGAGCACGCACTGGCTACCTTCTGTTCCGGTGGAACGCTGGCTAATTTAACCGCGATGTGGGCGTGTCGAAACCAGCTCATGCCCGCCGATGGCGATTTTGCCGGTCTCGCACGTGAAGGGCTGGCCAGGGGATTACTGCATTATGGCTATAGTGGGTTGGCGATTCTGGTATCCGAACTGGGGCATTATTCACTGAAAAAAACCGTGGATGTGCTCGGATTAGGGCAAGATGCGTTGATAAGTGTTGAGACTGACCGAGAGGGGCGGATCTGCATTAATGCCTTGCTTGCACAATTGCAGACGCTGCGCCAGCGCAATATCAAGCCACTGGCTATCGTCGGGATCGCCGGCTCCACCGAAACCGGTGCTATCGATCCCCTGAACAGGCTGGCAGATATCGCAGAACAGGAGCAGTGCTATTTCCATGTTGATGCCGCCTGGGGTGGTGCCAGCCTGATGTCAGAACGCTATCGGCATTTATTCGCCGGCATCGAACGTGCCGATACGGTAACGATTGATGCCCACAAGCAAATGTATGTGCCCATGGGTTCAGGCATGGTTCTGTTCCGTCAGCCTACCCTGACCAACGCGATTGCCCAACATGCCAATTACATTGTGCGCAAGGAGTCAAAAGATCTGGGACGCCATACGTTGGAGGGGTCACGCAGCGCCATGTCGCTGATGCTGCACAGTAACCTTTATTTATTGGGCCGGCGAGGATTAGCCCGCCTGATAGAGGCAAGTATCGAAAAAGCGCAGCAATTTGCCGATCTGATCCATCAGCAGGAGGATTTCGAGCTAATCAGTGAACCTCAGCTTTGCCTGCTGACGTATCGGTATGTGCCGCCAACGGTATTACAAGCCCTGCGGGAAGGTTCGGCGTCGGTCAGGCAGCAACTGCATGAATTACTTAATGCGCTTAACCAGAGTATTCAGACCAGCCAGTGGACGGCGGGAAAATCTTTTGTTTCGCGCACGCACCTTAAACCCGTGCAATGGGATCGACAACCGACAACCGTTTTGCGTGTTGTGCTGGCTAATCCACTGACCACCCTGGAAATACTGGAAAATATGCTTGAAGAGCAGCGTCAGTTAGCACGGCAAAGCCCTTTCTGGCAAACATTACAGGATTTAGTCGGCGATTAATTGAAATGACCCAATAGATTTCAAGTTTTCACCGCACGGTAAATTGGAATCTATTGGGTTTTTTATGAGTAGCAAACCATCGGTGCATTATTTAATCCGTTTTTTGCTCCAATTCCCGCACAAGTGGGATCACATTTTTACCAAAATACGCCAGCTCTTCCTGCATATGCAAAAATCCGAGTAACATCAAATTTACACCGACTTTCTTATATTCAATAATGCGTTGGGCAATTTGTAATGGCGTGCCAATCAGGTTAGTTTTAAAGCCATCATTATATTGCACAAGATCTTCAAACGTGGATTTTGCCCAATTCCCCTCTTTTTCCGGCGAGGCATTTCCCGCATTTTGGACTTCATGATGGAAACTTTTTACCGCTTCAAGGTCACTGTGATCCAAAATATCCTGTAATACTGAGCGAGCTTCCTTTTCACTATCACGGGCAATGGCAAAACCATTAACGCCTATTTTTACCTGATGATGATTCAATAACGCCTTAGCGCTGATATCTTCGATCTGTTTCTGAATATTTTCCACGCTGCCGCCGTTGGTGAAATACCAATCGGAAACACGTGCGGCCATGTCTCTGGCAGCCCTGGAACTTCCTCCTTGAAAAATCTCCGGTCGTGGCGTAAGTGGTTTAGGGTTTAAGGTATAATCATGGAAACGATAAAAATCACCCGAAAAACTGAAAGCGGGTTGTGACCAGATCCCTTGCAAACAACGGATAAACTCTTCAGAACGTAAATAACGTTCTTCATGATCCAACCACGGTTCACCAATCGCTTTAAATTCACCGCGGAACCAGCCACTCACAATATTAACCGCAATGCGGGCACCATAAAGCTGACTGATTGTGGCTATCTGTTTGGCAGCCAATACCGGTTTCCAAGGCCCCGGTAAAAGAGCTGCAATGATTTTCAATTTACTGGTGACTGACAGCAGATCTTGCGAAAAGGTCATCGATTCATGCTGGTTTTCAGCACCATAGCCAGCCGTAAATCGAATCTGGGTCAATGCGTAGTCAAAACCACCATTTTCGGCAATTTGAGCCAGCTTGCGGTTATAAGTGTGATCCCAGTTAGTGCGTTGCGGAATTTTACTTATCACCAATCCGCCGGAAACATTAGGCACCCAATAAGCAAATTTAATGGGTTGAGAATTGAATGCTGCCATTAAACCTCCATTTGAAATCAGAATATATCACTACATATATAACTACACAGTTGGAACATTTATCATTTCCTTTGATTTCATAGATTGATTCAACATGAGTTAATCAATGAGCCATCTTATTGATAGCACCCAATAAAATCCATTGGTTATTATTTAATTTTAAATAATTTACATAAGGTACTATTTATGGTCTAAAGTTAATGAATAAGCCTGTCGTTAGGGTATTGTCGTTAGAACAATGGTGATGAGGTAATGGGAATAGTTATGTGAGGAAATATACAGTCTGTCCAATCTTATTAAGATTGAATTGATTTTATGGACAGATAACGTGCAGATAAATAGACGTGCCAGCGTATTCTGATAGTGTAATTGATTGAACGAACAATTTAGCATCCACTTTTTATTTCAACGTGTGTTAACAAAAAGAGGGATATTCTATGAAATCACGTGCTGCCGTTGCCTTTGAACCCAACAAACCACTCGAAATTGTCGAAATTGATGTTGCTCCACCCAAAGCGGGTGAAGTCATGGTAAAAATCAGCCATACCGGTGTCTGCCATACCGATGCCTTTACCCTTGCCGGCGGCGATCCTGAGGGAATATTCCCGGTTGTTTTGGGGCATGAAGGCGTCGGTGTCGTCGTTGAAGTAGGTGACGGTGTCACAAGTGTAAAACCGGGTGATCATGTCATTCCATTATATACGGCGGAGTGTGGCCAATGTGAGTTCTGTCAGTCTGGCAAAACTAACCTTTGTATTGCAGTCCGTGATACTCAAGGTCAAGGCCTTATGCCGGATGGCACCACCCGCTTTTCTTACCATGGACAGCCTGTTCATCATTACTCAGGATGTTCCACATTCAGTGAATACACTGTCGTCGCAGAAGTTTCACTGGCAAAAATAAATCCAGCCGCAAACCATGAACACGTTTGTCTGTTGGGCTGTGGTGTCACGACGGGTATCGGTGCCGTGCACAATACCGCCAAAGTGCAACCGGGGGATTCTGTTGCCGTTTTCGGGTTAGGAGGGATTGGGCTTGCTGTTGTCCAAGGCGCCCGCCAGGCAAAAGCGGGGCGCATTATCGCCATTGATACGAATCCCGCTAAATTCGAACTCGCCAGACAATTTGGCGCGACGGATTGCATCAACCCTAATGACCATGACCAACCGATTCAACAGGTCATTCTGGCGATGACAAAATGGGGCGTTGATCATACTTTCGAGTGTATTGGTAATGTTAATGTCATGCGTGCCGCGCTTGAAAGCGCACACCGGGGCTGGGGGCAATCAATTATCATTGGTGTTGCCGGCGCAGGACAAGAGATCTGCACTCGTCCATTCCAGATTATTACCGGACGGACATGGAAAGGCACGGCTTTTGGCGGCGTAAAAGGACGCAGCCAGTTGCCGGGGATGGTCGAAAAAGCCATGCAGGGTGAAATTGAACTCGCTCCTTTCATTACCCATAGGATGCCACTGGAAAACATTAATGAGGCTTTCGAACTCATGCTTGAAGGTAAATCGATTCGGACGGTTATTCACTATTGAATAACTCTCTGGCGTTGGCAGAAAACCGTGTTG